>JBBRUE010000620.1:0-4712 GCA_038248085.1 Myxococcales bacterium
AGGCCCGCACCTCGGCCGTGGTGAGCTGCGCCTCGGCGAGGGGGGAGCGAACCGCGTGCTCCCGGGCGGCCTGGTGGCCGGGCCGGTGATCCTTCTTGTCGTCGGCGTTGAAGCCGTCGAGCACCACCGCGAGGCCGAGCTCGACCTGGTACTTCGCGGTGATCGAATACAGCTCCGTCTTGCAGAAGTAGCAGCGGTTCGACGGGTTCGCCGCGTAGCGGGGATCCTCGAGTTCCTTCGAGTCGACGAGCACGTGGCGGGCGCCGATCTTCGTCGCGAGCGCGCGGGCCTCGTCGGCTTCGTCGGGGGCCACCGAGGGAGAGATCGCCGTCAACGCGACGGCGCGATCGCCGAGCACGTCGACCGCGAGCTTGAGCACGAGGGCAGAATCGACGCCGCCCGAGAAGGCCACCAGCGCCGAGCCGAGATCACGCAGAGAAGACTTCAGCCCGTCCATCCGCGCCCTCGACTGCGCACAGAGCGCGTCGATCTGGGCCTCGGAGAGGACGGGCTGCTGGATGGAGGAGGTCGACGACATGGGCGGCCCAATAACGGAGCCGCGCCGTGGAGTCGAGCCTCGCTCCGGACCGCTGCGGTCTTACTTCTTGCCCTTCTTCGGGGCCGGCTTGGCAGCCTTCGCAGCCTTGGGCGCCTTCGCGGGCTTCGCACCCTTGGCGGCCTTGACCGGCTTGGCGCCCTTCTTCGGGAGCTTGGGGCTGATCTTCATCTTGGTGCCGGTGATGATCTTCAGCTCCTCGGCGTTCATGTACGAGAGGTCGAGGAGCGACTGGAAGACCTTCAGCCCACCCGCCTCGATGTTCTCGAGGTTGGTGTGCACCGTGACTTCAGCCGAGTTGGGCGGCTGGTAGGGCTCGGTGATGCCCACGAAGTTGGGGATCTCTCCGGCGAGCGCCTTCTTGTACTTGCCGGTGGTGTCGCGCTTGATGAGCTCGTCCGTCGGACAATCGACGTAGACCTCGATGTACCGCTGGATGCGGCGGCGGTTGTCGTCGCGCGACTGCTTGTCCGGGCTGGCACAAGCCACGAGGGTCGCGACGCCGTTGCGCGTCAGCGCTTCGGCCACGAAGCCGAGGCGGCGGGCGATCGTCATCCGCTCCTCCTTGGTGCCACCCTCGATCTCCTTCCAGAGATCATCCTGCAGGTCGTCCTCATCGAGGACCTCGACCTTGCGACCCACCTGGCGCAACCGCGCCTCGATGTAGCTCGCCAGCGTCGTCTTCCCTGCCCCCAGCATGCCCGTCAGCCAGACCGTAAAGCCCGTCTCTTGCGCCATTGCGTGTCAGCTCCGATGCAGAAGATCTCGCAGCCAAAGTGGAAAAATGCCGCTGCGAGCAGAAAAAGACGGCGCTTTATAGTTCAAAGCACCCCTTCCTGAACAGCAAAGACCTCAACTCATTCAGGTGTGCGTGATTGCTCAGCTATTTCCTGTAGCACCCTGTAGGAAACCGGAGACTGCGGCCGAATGACGGGGGCAGCGGGCCTCGGCAGGCTGGGTGAACTGCCCTCCGGACCAGGTGATCACCCCGAGCGGGGGCGACCAGCCGAGGGCCAGGCGTTGCACCACCAGGGCGGCGAGGCTCCCGGTGGCCACGTCCGGGGCCACGGCGGGGAGCGCAGCGAGGACGAGACCCCAGCAGTCGGGGCAGACGGCGCCTGTACGGAAGGCGAGGCCCCCTCCGACGACGACCTGGGTGGGCGCCTCCGAGCGGAGCGTCGGCGGCAGGAGCTCCAACGCCGGGGGGCCGTTCGGCACCGCATCGGGACTCAGGGCGGTGAGGGGCTGGCCCTGGAGAAAGCCGCCGATGGTCACGCCGGGGGCGAGTTCGACCGGGGTTCCTCCCGCGACGAGGTAGGCCACCGCGACGTCGATGGCGGGGCTCGAGGCCAACACCCGCACCGGGGCAGCGAGGAGTTTCTGCTGCCCCACCCCGCCCACCTCCCGGAGGAGGATCTGCCGGCCGTAGCGCTGGATCTGGTCTTCGCGCAGCGCCACGTCAGCCTCCGGCCATGGCGGTGATCAGCACCACGACGTCGCGGGGCCCCAGCGGCTGGGCGAGACCCTCGGGCGAACGTGCGTCTTCTTCGTTCACGAAGATCCCGATCGTGCGGCGCAGCTGGCCGTCGGCCATCCACAACTGGGGGCGGAGCGCGGGGTGCACGCGGCAGAGGGCTTCGAGGGCCTCGCTGACGGTGCCCGCGTCGACGGTCACCCGGGCCTGGCGGTTGGCGTGGACTCGGAGCGCCGAAGGTAACTCGACGATCGCCATCACGGCACCCCGTGGTGAATGCGAAGGGTCAGCAGGTGCACGCCCTCGCCTTCGTCGGTGAGGGACACCACCTCGTGCCCGTCATCCTTCGCGCTGCGGGGCACGTTCTTGAGCGGCTCCGCGCCGCGCAGGAGCACCTCGAGCTGGGCGCCTTCGTCGAGCGGCTCCAGCGCGAGCTTCACGCGCACGTACGTCATGGGGCAGATCTCGCGGGTGATGTCGATGCGGGCGGGCATGCGGCGGCTCCGGCGTCGGTCAATATCGGCTTCGCGCCGGCACCGCACGCGGCGCAATCGACGCGCCGGCGCACCCGCACCGACCGGAAAGTGAGGCTGGCGCCGTCGACGACCCGGAGCAGGGCCACGCCGGCGTCCGTTTCGGGGCTCAACGCCAGCTCGGCCTGAAGCCCGCCGAGCAGGCCGGCCATCGATCCGAGCACTCCGGCCTCGGCACAGGTCGGCGCGTCTCCCGGCGGGGACTCGAACAGGCAGCGCAGGCACGGCCCGCCTGGCGCGATGCGCATGGCCAACCCCTCGAAGCGCAGCACGCCGCCGTAGACGAGCGGCGTCCCGGTGAGCACCGAGGCATCGGAGAGGAGGAACTTGGTCTCGACCCCGTCGGTGGCGTCGATGACGAGCTGGTGATCGCGGAACAGGCGCTCGGCGTTGGCGGCGGTGAGGCGTTCGCGCCGCGGCTCGACGTGGAGCGCGGGGAAGGCGGCCACGAGCTTCCCTGCGGCAGACTCGACCTTCGGCCGCCCGACGTCCCCGAGGTGGTGCCAGGGCTGGCGGTGGAGGTTGGTCACGTCGACCACGTCGTCGTCGAGCAGGGTGAGGTGCGGGACCCCGGCCTGCGCCAACGCCAGCGACGCGGGGCACCCCAGGCCCCCGACGCCGACGATCAACACGCGCTGGGGCCGCTCGCTCACCGCTCCTTCATGCACGACATGGGGGTACACTCGCCAGCACCTTGCAGCTCACTGATGATCGCCGTGCCCGCGTCGCCGTCGTGCTCGAGAAGCGGGGCCTCACGCAGCACGTCTCGACGGAGGACGCCGCGCGGTCGTGGGTGCAGGAGCGCTTCGAGGCGCGCGCCCGGGCGCTGTTCTACGCGCGGATGATGTTCCTCACCCTGGGGCTGTGCATCCTCGCGGTGCCGGTGTGGCGCTACTACTTCAGCTTCAGCGCGCTCGCCTTCGGCGGCTACGTCTTCATGCTGCTCTACAGCGTGGCGAACTACCTCGTGCTGGGCCACGCGAAGGCCGGGCGCATCGTCACCTACGTCACCCTCGTGCTCGACCTGGTGGTGATGGTGGTGGTGATCGTCAAACCGCACGAGGGCGGCGGGCTCGCCAACCCGCTCCTGGCGACCCAGCTGCTCTTCACCATGCTCTTCGCGCTGCTCTACCCCAAGCCGCTGGCGATTCTCCCGCCGCTGCTGGCGCTGCCGATCACCGCGCGGCTCGATCAGCTGCTCGATCGCAGCCCCACCGCGGTCGAGGTGCTGACGCTGCTGTGGTACCTCGGCCTCAACTTCATCGTCATCTACGTGCTGGTGTACCTGAACGAGCGCGAGGTGACGGCGCACCGCGAGGTGGTGCAGTTGCAGGGTGATCTCAAGGAGCTGGCGGTGGTCGAGGAGCGCAACCGCCTGGCGCGCGAGATCCACGACGGCCTGGGGGCGAGCCTCTCGTCGCTGATCATCCAGTCCGAGTACGTGGCCCAGCTCACCAAAGACGACGCGGTGAAGAAGGAGGTCGACGAGCTCAAGCAGTCGGCCGAGGAGGCGATCGAAGAGCTGCGCCGCAGCCTGCAGATGATGCGGGAAGACTTCGATCTCGCCAACGGCGTCGAGGACTACGTGAAGACCTTCGGCGATCGCACCCAGCTCCCGGTGCACTTCGAGAAGAGCGGCACGCTGATCGGCCGCATGGCCCCCGAGACCTCGCTGGCGCTCTTTCGCGTCTTGCAGGAGCTGCTGTCGAACGCCGCGAAGCACGCCTCGCCGAAGAGCGTCGACGTGAAGCTGCACTTCGGGCCGGAAGCGGTGCACCTCGCGGTGAAGGACGACGGCAAGGGCTTCGACCCTGCGGCGCCCCGCCCCGGCCACTACGGGCTCATCAACCTGCGCGAGCGGGCGATGAAAGCGGGCGGCGACGTCACCATCGACGCCAAGCCCGGCGTGGGTACACACATCACGTTCACGGTGCCTGTCGGACCGTGAGCCTCACCAGACCGAACTGAAGGAGTTGGCGTGGACACCCCCGACGCAGCGCCCCCGAGCCCGACCGCACCCATCCGCGTCTTCATGGTCGAGGACCAGACGAAGATCCTCAAGAACCAGCTGAAGCTGCTCGAGGCGAGCCAGGAGATCACCATCATCGGCACCGCGCTCTCAGGCGAGACCGGCCTCGAAGAAGTGCGG
>JBBRUE010000621.1:0-4690 GCA_038248085.1 Myxococcales bacterium
CGAGCTCGCCTCGTTCCGCGCCCGCCTCGCGCTCCTCTCGGTCTCGGCCGACGATCTCAGCTCGCCCTACCGGCCCGCCACTGTCGCCTGGTTCATCGTGCGCAACGTGCTGTGGCTCACCACCTTGCCGCTGGTGCTCCTCGGCCTGGCCCTCTTCGTCATTCCGTATTTCCTGCCGCTCCTCGCGGTGCGCGTGGCGAAACCGGAGATCGATACCGAGTCGACGGTGAAGCTGCTCACCCTGCTCTTGGTCGCGCCGCTGTGGTGGGCCTTGCTCGTCGCCCTCGCCTGGTGGACCGGCGGCGCCGGCTTCGCGGTCTTCGCGCTGCTGGCCGTGCCTCCGCTCGCGCTCTTCACCCGGTACTACCTCGAGCGTCGCGTGGCCGCGCTCCGGGACGCGCGCACCTTCTTCGTGTTGCTGAGCCGCCGGCGCCTCAAGGCCGGCTTGCTCGCCGAAGGGCAGGCGCTCTCGGCCCGCATCGACGGCCTCGCCCGCGAGCTCGAGCCGCGCCTGGTGGCCTGAGACGCACCGAGGCCCGCGCTGACTGCTCGCGGGCCTCGGGGTCTTCAGCTGCGGTGAGGCGTTACTGGAAGGTGTTCAAGCAGTTCGTGGTGCCGGTCGCGGTGTCACAGCAGAAGCCGCTCGTCGGGTTGCAGACCGTCATGCCCGTGACCATCGCGCAGTCGCTGGCCGTGCACTTCGGCCACAGCACGCCCACCGTGGGTTCCGTCGTCGACTTCGTGAAGCAGGCGTAGCCGGCGCGGCCGGGGGCCTGGAGCGGCGTGCAGGTCTCCGCGCAGTAGTAGTCGGTGCCCCCGTCCGACAGGCCGATGCCGATCTCGGTCTTGCCGGCGCTGGTGCACTAGGTGTCGGCCGGCGCGTAGTCGGAGGAGGCCAGGCACAGGCCGCTGGGGAAGGTCGTCGCGCAGACCGCGAGGTACGGGTCGGGCGGGTTGGCGCAGTCGGTCTTCGCGGTACACGGGTTGCCGACCTTGGTGGGGATGCCACCGCCGGTGAAGTTCGCCGTGGCCAGCGGCATGAAGCAGCCGCGCGCCGACGTGGCGGTCAGCGGCTCCACCGGAATGCAGGTCTGCCCGTTCGCACACGTCGTCGTGCAGGCCGGCGTACAGAAGCGATCGACCTCGTTGAAGAGGTAGGGGAAGGAGCTGATGCCGCCAGCGCAGACCGTGCCACCGGCGCAGGTGCCTGGACCCGTGCAGGCCATGGTGCAGAAGCCCGAGGGGTAGCTGACGGCGAGGTTGCCGCCGAAGGGGGACGTCTGGCCCTTGCAGTAGGCGCCCGCTCCAGCGCCCGTGCACTCGCCATTCGTGGTGCACGGTGAACCGATCGTCACGGTCGTGCCGCCGCCACCGCCGGTCGTCGTGCCTCCACCGCCGCCCGTCGTCGTGCCTCCACCGCCGCCCGTCGTCCCGCCACCGCCGCCGGTCGTGCTGCCGCTGCACACATAGTTCACGCAGTTCTGGGCGCCCACGCAGGCCGCACAGACCACGCCGCCCTGGCCGCAGATGGTGTTGTTGTTGCTGTTCGCCTTGATGATGCAGCCGCCGTCGAAGAAGCAGCCGTCACAGGTCGTTCCGCCGCCACCACCGGTCGCGCTGCCGCCGCCGGTCGCGCTGCCGCCACCGGTCGCGCTGCCGCCCCCAGTCGCGCTGCCGCCACCGGTCGCGCTGCCGCCACCGGTCGCGCTGCCGCCACCCGTCCCACTGCCGCCACCCGTCGCGCTACCGCCGCCGCTGTTGAACCCGCCGCCGTTGCCGGAGGTGCCCATGCACGTGCCGAGGTTGCACGCCGTGCCGAACTGGTAAGCCTGGCAGGCAATGCCGAGCTGGCCGCAGGCGCCGTTCGAGTTCCCCGCCTCGCAGGTGCCCTTCGCGTCACAACACCCGCCAGGACAGTTCGACGCGGAACAGGGCTTGGTGCCGCCACAGGAAGGCGCCACTGCCATCACGACGCCGATGATGAACCCGGCGATCAAGTGCTTCATGTTTTTCATTTGGGTGAGATCCTCAGCTGTCCTTCGCCGGCCATGGGAAGACAAGTCGCGCTGTCGTACCTGAAAGGCCGGGGCCCTGCCAATGCGCGAAACGTCCCGACCAAGTCCGTGAGGCCCCTGGCTCGCTTCAAGGTCTAGAGTGCCCGGCCGTGACACACGATTCAGCGGTCGAGGCGCGCGGCCTGCGCAAACGCTTCGGCACCTTCACCGCGGTCGATGGCCTCGACATGACCATTCCCCGGGGCGCCTTCTACGCGTTCCTCGGGCCGAACGGCGCGGGTAAGTCGACGACGATCTCTTTGATGACGGGCACTTACAGTCCCGATGGCGGCACCCTGAAGATCCTCGGGCGCGACGCGCTGATCGACTCGCTCGAGGTGAAGAGCCACGTCGGCGTGGTGCCGGAGGAACTCTCGCTCTTCGAGCGCCTGACCGGCCGCCAGTACCTCGTGTTCAGCGGGCGCATGCACGGGTTGTCGGGTGACGAGGCCGGGGCGCGCTCCGAAGAACTGCTGGCGCTGACCGAGCTGACCGCCAAGGGGGACAACCTCGTCGCCGAGTATTCCAAGGGCATGCGCCGCCGCCTCGCCATCGCCGCCGCGCTCATTCACGCGCCGGAACTGGTGCTGCTCGACGAGCCCTTCGAGGGCATCGACGTGCTCGCGGCGGGCGTCATCCGCGAGCTGCTCTCGGAACTCTCGCGCCGCGGCGTCACGCTGTTGCTGACCACGCACGTGCTGGAGATCGCTGATCGCCTCGCCACCCACGCGGGCGTCATCCGCGCCGGAAAGCTGGTCGACGAAGGCCCGGTCAAGGAGCTCACCGAGCGCCACGGCTGCCGCACCCTCGAGCAGGTCTTCGAGAAGTTGATCGGCGTGCCGGTCGCCCGCGACGCGAGCTTGAGCTTCTACGGGAAGCGGTGACGCGTGCGGCGGCCCGGTTTCTTCACCCACCTGCTGTTGCTCTGGAAACTCCGGCTGACGATCGGCCTCAACAAGGGCACCCCCTCGCAGTGGTGGCTCTCGATCCTCGCCTTCCTCTTCTCCAGCGCGCCGGCCGTGGTGCTGGCGGTCGGCTTCTTCGGGCTCATTCGACTCTCTGACTCGCTCGAGCTCCCGATCTGGCCCGACTTCATTCTGCGGCTGCTCTCGTTCGTCACCTCGTGCGTGTGGGTGACCTGGCCGGTGCTCTCGGCGGGGGTAGACGATCACTCCGAGCTCTCGCGCTACGCCGCGTTCCCCATCTCGTCGCTGCGCCTGATGCTCGCCTCGACGCTGGCGGGTCTGTTCGAGCCGCGCTCGCTGGTGTTCTACGGCCCGCTGGTCGGCGCCTCGATCGGCTACTTCACCATTCGCGACGTGGCGCACCCCGGCCTGGTCGCGCTGGGCTTCGGGGCCTACGTGTTGTTCAACGCCGCGCTCTCGCGGGTGGGCCTGCACGTGGTGCTCAACGTGCTCCGGCAGCAGCGCAGCGCGGAGCTGATCGGCGGCGGCTTCTTCGTCTCGCTCGTCGTCGCCTCGTTCATTCCCCCGGTCGACACCTCGTGGCTCCTCGAGCTGGGGAAGGCGGGCGTGCAGGCGGTGCCCGATACCATCGTGGAAGACGCGACCCGCGCGCTCGGGCGCTTCCCCACCGGCTTCTTCGCCCACGCGCTGATGATGGCCTCGGTGGGGCGGGGCGTGCAGGCGCTGGCCGACGTGCTCGCGCTGATGGAGCTCACCCTCATCGCGATGATCGTCGCCTGGGGGCTGCTGATCGACTTCCACCGGCAGTCGGGGCGCGCGCCCCCGGTGACCGGCGCCGAGCGGGCGAGCAACCCCTTCGTGAAACCGAAGACGCTCTTCGGCACCTTCGTGGTCCGCGAGGCGGTCGACCTCTGGCACAACCCGCGCGCGCGCTTGCTGGTCGCGGTGCCCTTCGTGCTCGGCATTCTCTTCAAGCTGCTCTCGGGGCGCGCGCTCTTCGTCTACATCGCCGGTGAGACGGCCGACGCGTGGTTGCTGGGCGGGCTGTGCGTCTACGGCGCGATCGTCATGGGCTCGACGTTCTCGCAGAACGCGTTCGCCTACGACGGGCAGGGCTTCTCGGCGTTCCTCGCGGCCCCCATCGATCTCGGCCTGGTGCTGCGCGCCAAGAACCTGGTGCATGCCTGCGCGGGTGCCGGCCTCGCGGTGCTGGTGGCGATCTTCTACGTCGCCTACTACCGGCACGGCTCGTGGCTCGACGTGACGCTGGGGCTCGCCTCGGTGGCGACGTTGATCCCGGTGGTGATCACCGTGGGCAACGTGCTCTCGGTGTATTTCCCGGTGAAGTTCCACGCGAACCTCACCCGGCGCGACAAGCTGCCCTTCATCGCGTCGATGATCGGCGTCGGAGCGGCCGGGGTCGGCACCTGGCCGCTGGCGTGGGCGCTGCGCCAGTGCGGAACGAGCGGGCCGACGCTGCAGAGCCTCGTCTTCGTGCTCGCGTCGGCGACGGCAGCCTGGGGGGTCTACGCCCTCTCACTCCCGCCCGCGGTGCGGCGCCTGGTCGAACGGCGCGAGTTCATTCTCCGGGCGGTGACCCGGGAGTAGCAATGCCCCCGCCGGTCGTCCGTACTGGGAGTCACGATGCGCTTCGTCCTCAACATCCTCTGGGCCCTCTTTGGTGGCGGCGTGGTGCTGGCGCTCGAGTAC
>JBBRUE010000622.1:0-4688 GCA_038248085.1 Myxococcales bacterium
CAGCCGACGGGGTCGCCACGCTACGGGCTGCTTCGTCGCGATCGAGAAGCCGAGCGCCCCCACGAAGCCGAGGGCCACCAGCGAGCCGAGCAGCGAGAGCGGAAGCGACGGCAGGTCGTCGAGCGCGGCGACCGGGGCCGACTGCGCGCGCACGAAGCGCACCAGGTCGCCGACGTAGAGCCAGAGCAGGAACGCCGCGAGGAGCCCCTGCACGGCGATCGTCGCGGGCCGAAGCGGCCTCACCCCTGTCCCGCCAACACCCGGGCCGGGTCGATGCGCGCGGCGCGGCGCGCGGGGAGCCACGCGCCGGCGATGGCCGCGAGCATGCCGAGGCCGACGCCCAGCACCGGCAACCAGGCCGGCAGGAGGAAGAAGGTGTCGGGCTTGAAAGGGAACTGGGGGAGCACGCGGGCGGCCAGCATATCCACCCCGGCGGCCGCGAGAACCGCGGTGATCGTCCCACACAGACCGCCGCCCAGACCCAGCACCAGGGCCTCCGCGAGCACGAGGCGGAAGATGTCGCTGCGGCTGGCGCCGACCGCGCGCATCACGCCGAGTTCCCGTTCGCGCGCGCGCACCGCGGCCGAGAGAGCGTGGGCGATGTTGAAGGCAGCCAGCACGCAGATGAGCGCAGAGAGCAGCGCCATGGCCGAGGTGGTGATGGCCACCGCCGCCCCCGCGTTCTCCGACATCCGCCGTTCCTGGTCATCGACGCGCAGGCCCATCTCCTTCACCGCGGCGACGATGCCCGGCACGTCGGAAGGGGACGACGCCTGCAGCGCCACGCCGCTGAACGTCGTCGCGTCGGCGTTGGCGGCGCTGTTGAGGCGCACCGCGACCGCGAGGGGAATCGTCGCGCCGGCGAGCATGCCGCGCTCCGACACCCCGACCACCTGCGCTTGCGACGAGGTGACGGGCCCCGGCGCGACGGCGGCCACGAAGCTCCGGTTCCAGTCGACGGGGAAGCTGAAGCCCACCAGCATCGTCGCCGAGAGCTGGGGGAGTGAGCGGGCCGGGGCGAAGGTCTTGTTGTAGATCTCGAGCAGCCGCGCGGCGACGAGCGTGGGGATGGGCTTACCCGCGCCGGGGTCGCTGAAGTCGCCGAGCTGTACGTCGGCCCTCACGAAGTCGGGATCGACACCCACCGCCAGCACCTCGATGCCCATGCGCAGGCGGCGGCCGAAGAAGTCTCCGTCGTAGAAGCTCACCGCCGGCACGCGCACGGTCATCTTCCGGTACGCGTGCGCGACGCCGGGGAGCGCCGCCAGCCGATCGACCGCGTCCTGGTCGAGCTTGCCGCCCCCGAAGAGCCCGATGGCCAGCGGTGACGGCACGACGTCGATGAGGTTGGTGTCGACGGGGAAGATCTTCTCGCGCACGACACGGCCCACGCCCAACCCCAGCGCGACGAAAAAGACGAGCGAGGCGATGCCGATGGCGATGCCGAAGCTCGAGCTGAGGGCCCCGCGGCGATCGCGCGAGAGCTGCAGCCGCACCAGCTTGCGCAGCGAGACGAACTTCATCGAGCGGTGCCCCTGCGCCCGGGCTCGCTCACGACGAAATCCGCCCGTCGGCGAGCGTCACCACCCGGCCCGCGGCCTGGCGCAGGCGGTCTTCGTGCGTCACCGCGACGAGGGTCAGACCCCCGGCGTTGAGCGACTTGAAGAGGGCGATCACCTCGTCGGCGGTCTGGGTGTCGAGGTTTCCCGTCGGCTCGTCGCACAGCAGCACCTTCGGGCGATTGAACAGCGCCCGGGCGATCGCCACCCGTTGCCGCTCGCCACCCGACAACTGGCTGGGCAACCGCTCGCCCTTCTCGCCGAGGCCGACCCGGCCGAGCGCCTCGCGGGCCTGGGCCTCGCCCCCGCCCTCCCCCGTCGCGAAGGCCGCCGGCAGCAGCACGTTCTCCAGCGCCGACAACCCCTGCACGAGGTGAAACGACTGGAAGACGAAGCCCACCGACTCGTTCCGGAAGCGCGACAACGCCGCGTCGCTCAGCCCCGACAGCTTCGTTCCCGCGACGGTCACCTCGCCTTTGAACCCGGAGTCGAGCCCGCCGAGCACGTGCAGCAACGTCGACTTCCCGCTGCCACTGCGACCCACGATGGCGACGAATTCCCCGGTCGCGACCTGCAACTGCACGGCGTCGAGCACGCGCACCACGCCGCGCGCGCCGACGTCATAGCCCCGGCTGACGGACTGAACGGAGATCACGGGGCCTTCGCCGCCGGGCCCAACGTGAGTTGGAGGCGCGCCTGCACCGCCTGGTCCTTCGCCCCGACCGAGAGCGAGACCGCACGGAGATCGTCCGTCGCGTCGAGCCAGCGCAGCGTGGTGGCCTTGATCGCGAAACCACCGAGGCCCCACGCGCTCTCGGGCAACGCGCGCACCGAGGCCGAGAGCTTCGAGAGATCGAGCGCCACGCTGACCGCCTCGGGGCCGAGCGAGGCCACCGGTGACTCGCCCACACCGTCGCTCTTCACCAGCGCGTCGAGGCGTTGGATCGGCGAGGCGAAGAAGACGAGGTCACCCTTCGGCGCGAAGTGCACGCCCTCGCCCTGCGCATAGGTCGTGACCATCGCCTGCTGCCCGTCTTCGCGGGTACGCAGTTCCATCTGCGCTCCGAACTTCGGCGCGAGCGTGGCGATCTTCTCGAGCCCCGGGAGCGCGACGTCTTTCGACTTCGCCGCTGCGGCGCCCGAGAGGTGCGCGTAGGTGAAGGGGTTGGTGTGGCGGATGTCGAGGGACGGCAGGCCGCGGTCCATCGGGGGCCGCTCGCTGAGCGAGAGCGAGGCCACGATGCCGGGCTGGAGCTGCTCGAGCACTTCCTTCTTGAGGTCGAACCCGCCCTCGTCGAACGCACGGTTGAGGAAGGGCCCGAGGAGCTCGCGGGCCCACGGCGCGAGCTTCGCGGGCTCGCCGGTGAAGCGCGCCACGAGGAACGCATCGCGAGGGAGATAGCCCACGAGCGGCCGGGGAACCGGCTGGGGCAGGAGCGCAGCGAGCTGCGCCGGGTCGCCCTTCCACGCGGCGTTGACCAGTACCGACAGCCCGGCCGGGGTCAGCGAGATCGCCCCCGCGGCGCTGGTGAAGGGGGCCTGCGCAAGCAGCGGGGTCCCCAGGGGCAGGTACACCACGACGTCGCGATCCTTCGGCAGCTTCTCGAGCTCGGCGGCGTACGTCTTGTCGGCCGACAACGAATCGCTCTCGCTCATCGCCGCGAGGCCCGCCAGCTTGCTCACGCCGGCCCCGTCGGTGACCAGCGCGAAGCCCTGGGCCAGCACGTAGCCGAGCTTCGGCGCCTCGCCTTGCTTCGTGCTGAAGGTCATCACCGTCAGCTCGCCGAACTTCTGTTCCCCCGCCGCGCCTGCGCCGAGCCGGCGGTGCGCGAGCATCTCGATCGCACCATGGAACTTCTTCGCGTCCTTCACCGGCAACGCCAGGTACACGTGGCCCGTCACCAGCGCCGCGACGCCGGCCGAGCGCGAGCCGTCGAGGCCCGCCTTCTCGAGCGCTTCGGTGCTGCGCACGTCGACCCCGAACTCCGCGACCAGCGCGTCGGCGAAGGCCTTGCCGTCCGCGAAGCCCTGGAGCTGCGCGGCGAAGCCCGCCACCTTCAGCGCCTCGAGGATGTGGAGCTTCTGCCCGGCCGCGCCCAGCGAGGGCACCACCACCACGCCCACGGAGCCCCGGGCGAGCACGCGCTCGACCCCGACGGCGCCGCCCTCCGGCTTGCCCCCACACTTCGAGCAGCCGGCGACGAGCACCAGCACCGCCAACCCGAGCGCGCGCGTCATCGCACCCGCTCCCGGGGCTGGGGGAGCGAGCCGGTCGACGAGAACTCCTCGGTGACCTGCATGAACGACTCCATTTCCTTCACCGTCTCTTCGGTGGCGGCGACCTCGGCGGTCAGCGCCTCGAGCTGGCGGCCGACGACCTCCGGGTCCCGGATGGCGATCGATTGTTCGTGGGTCAGTCTCAAGACGTCCTCGATGCTGGCGAGCTGGTGGCTCACCAGTTCCCGGCTCTCTTCGGCCTGAACGAAGCGCGCGACCCGCTTCTGGAGGATGTCTACGCGGCGGGCCTTCACTTCCTTCAACCGCTCGTTCTTCTCGCTCCCGACCTCGGCCTCCAGTGCACGGAGTTCGTCTTCGATGGCGCGGCGATCGGTGGCGTTGAGGTACTTGCGGTAGCTATTCAGGGTGGCCACCAACCGCAGGAAGCTGGTGAGCAGGGCCTCGAGCCGCCGCTCGCTGCTGGCCACCAGCACCCGGCCTCCAGGCATCTTCCCGTAGCTCTCGAGGATGCGGTCGCGCAACTCGCGGAGCACGTCGTAGTGCTCCTTCTGAGAGGGGGCGAGTTCGGCCAGCAGCGCGTCTCGCTCTTCCGGCGACGCCACGTCGGAGTTGACCTGCGCCTCGAGGTTCGCCCGCACCGCGCGGCGGAACGACGGCATCAACGAGAGCATCACCGAGTAGAGGAAGGACGCACCGGCCGCCGCGGCCACTGGCACCCAGTCGCCGGTCGCGACGGACGCCACGCCGCCCGCGGCCAACGCGAAGAAGTTGGCGGGCATCGACAGGGCGGCCTTCAAGCTGCTGCGCTTCTTCACGGCGGGCTCACGGGGGTTGGGGCGTCGCAACGTACTTGAGCGCACCCAGATCCGCAGTGTCTTCGGCCTCCGGTGC
>JBBRUE010000623.1:0-4673 GCA_038248085.1 Myxococcales bacterium
AGCGGAAAGCCCGGGTGCGCCTTGCCGAGCGCCCGGTAGTGCTCCACGAGGCCGGCCTGGGTGGGCTTGTTGTAATAGGGCGTCACCACCAGCGCGCCGTCGGCCCCGAGCTCGCGCGCGACCTTCACCCCTTCGATCGTCTCGGCCGTGGAGTTGCTGCCGGCTCCGGCGAAGACCTTCGCGCGGCCGCGGTTCACCTTGATGCACACCTCGATGGCGCGGCGGCGCTCAGGGGCGGTCATCGTCACCGCTTCCCCCGTGGTGCCCATGGGGATCAGCACCGAGGTGCCGTTGGTGACCTGGTCCTCCACGAGCGCCTCGTAGGCGCCCTCGTCGAGCTGGCCGTCCTTGAACGGGGTGGCGAGCGCGGTCATCGAGCCTTGCAACGTCATGGGGTCTCTCCTCTCCAGAGATCTTCGAGCGCCTCGCGCTTGCGCACGACGCGGTAGTCAACGCCGTCGACCAGCACCTCTGCGGGTCGCTGACGCGAGTTGTAGGTGCTTGCCATCGACATGCCGTAGGCGCCCGCGGTCTTGATCGCCAGCAGGTCGCCACCCTCGAGCGGGGGCAACGAGCGGCCGTGGCCGAGCACGTCGGTCGATTCGCAGACCGGTCCGACGATCTCCACCGTGGCCTTCGCGCCGTGGCGTGGCTTGACGGCCACGATGTCGTGGTGCGCTTCGTAGAGCGCCGGCCGCATCAGGTCGTTCATGCCCGCGTCGACGATGAGGAAGCGCTTGGCCGGCGTCTTCTTGCGAAAGAGCACCTTGGTGAGCAGCACGCCGGCGTTGGCGACCAGCACCCGGCCCGGCTCGAGCACCAGCGTCGCAGCGAGGCTCTTCGTCGCCGAGAGCACGGCCTTCGCGTAGGCGGCGACGCCCGGGGGCCGCTCGGTAGAATAGGTGACCCCGAGGCCGCCACCGACGTCGAGATGGGTGAGCGGGAAGCCCCGGGCCTGGAGCTCGGCGTAGAGGCCACCCACGCGGGTGATCGCCTCTTTGACTGGCCGCGCGTCGGTGAGCTGGCTGCCGATGTGACAGTCGACGCCGACGGCCGTGAGGCCCTTCATGCGGCGGCTCTTCAGGTACAGGGCGACGGCCTCCTCGAAGGGCACCCCGAACTTCGAGGTCTTCAGGCCGGTGGCGATGTAGCGGTGCGTCTTCGCGTCGACATCGGGGTTCACCCGCAACGAGAACGGCGCGCGCACGCCGAGCCGGCGACCGACCACGTCGAGCAGGTGGAGTTCCTCGGCGCTCTCGACGTTGAACATCAAGATGCCGGCGCGGAGAGCCGCGACCATCTCGTCGTCGCGCTTGCCGACACCCGAGAAGACGACCTTCTTCGCGTCGCCGCCGGCCTTGAGCACGCGCGCGAGTTCGCCGCCTGAGACGATGTCGAAGCCCGCGCCCCCCTGCGCGAAGAGCTTGAGCACCGCGAGCGTGGAGTTCGCCTTCACCGAGTAACAGATGACGCTGGGCACCGAGGCGAAGGCGTCCTGCACCACGCCGAGGTGCCGGCGCAGCGTGGCGCTCGAGTAGACGTAGGTCGGGGTACCCACCTCGGCGGCGATGCGCGAGAGGGGGACACCCTCGGCCCACAGGGCGCCGCGGCGCGCATGGAAGTGGTTCACTTCTTCGCTCCGCAACAGCCGGCGTCGGGCGCGTCGACGAGCGCCGACGGAGGGTCATCGATCGGAGCCCGGGGGGGACCCTTGATGCCGCAGGCGGAGAGCGCGATGGCGACGGCGACGACAGGGATCACGAGAAACCGCATTCGCCGGGCACCCTGCCCGCGCGTGGTGGGGAGCGCAAGCACCTGCGTCTTCCCCTCTCCCCGACCCGCTCCCCCGGTGGGGGCGAGAGAGACCTAGAAGCGGATGCCGACGACCGCGCGGAGCGCCTGCGCGTTGTCGGGGGTGAGCTTCGTGCCGCCGACCTGTCCACCCGAGCCGAGGGCGCCGTCCTTCTTCAGGAGCCCCTCGAGCGGGAAGAGGATGCCGTACTGCAGCTGGCCAAAGAACCCGACTTCGGTCTCGTAGCGGACGCCGCCGTTGATCTCGACGCCGAGGCTGTTGCCGCTGTCCTTCTGCCCGGGCACCAGGCCGCCGTCGCTGAACAGCGCGCCGGGCGTGGACGAGGCGAAGACCGACCGCGAGTAGATCAGCGCGGCGTACGCCTCGAAGCCCTGGGTGATGCGGTACTTCGCCTTGGGCTTGAAATAGAGGCTATCCGTCACCCCACCGAGGATCTCGCGGTAGAGGATCATGTCGACGCGGTAGCTCTGGTTGAAGCGGAAGTTGGTGATCGCGTTGTCGCTGCAGCCCGAGTCGCAGCGGTACTGCGGACCGTCGGTGTCGCCGAGCTCGGTGGCGCCGTTGGTGCCTGAACCCTTGCGGCGGGGGTGATTGCCGAAGCCCGCGGCCGGGTCGCCGGAGGCGAAGCCCACCTCGCCGCCGATCTCGAGATCGCCGTTGAGCAGCTTGTACTCACCCTGGAGCACCGCGCCGAACTGGTAGAGGTAGAGCGCCTGGTTGGCGTCGGTGGCCGCGGCGGACAACGCGCGGCTCTCCATCCCCCCGAGGATCGCGGCGGCCTCGGCCTCGAGGCGCCACTCCTTCTTCTCAATCTTCGCCCACAGGTCGGGCATGAAGATGTCGGCCTTGCGGAGCACCACCGGGTTGGTGACGGCGCTCGCCGCCTGGCCATCGTTCACCAGCGGCGCCGACAGCGTGTCCACCGCGTCGTTGCGCTGGGTGCGGTAGGTGAAGTGCAGGCCGTAGTTGAAGACGAAGCCACCCGCGTTGAGCTTGGCGGTGCGCTCCTGCTCGGTGTCGCGGCGCTGCACCGCGAGGATGTAGCTGTGCGCGTCGTCGGAGTTCGAGAGGTCGAACGGCTGGTTGCCTTCGAGCGTGCGCGGGGACGACGGGCCCTCGACGTTAAAGTCGAGCATCGGGGTGATGTAGAAGCCCGGCAGCGGCTCCGCGGTGAAGCTGACGCGGTCGACGTTGTCGCCGTAGTCGCCGTCCATGCCGCTGCCGTCGTTGTGCATCATGCCGAGGCCCCACTGGCTGGGCATGCGGCCGAAGCGGAGAATACCGACGGGGGTCGAGACCTCGCCCCACACCCGCTTGAAGTTGATCGAGCTCTGCAGGCTGTTGATGCCCGCCTGGGGCGCAGTCTGGCTGGCAGAGAAGATCGAGAACTCGTTGCGCTCGCTCCAGTAGCCGTTGCCGCCGTTGCGCGAGTACGCGTAGTCGGGCGTGCTGCCCCAGATCAGGTTGTCGAGCGCGTCGATCTGCGCGCGCACGCGGACCTCTTCCGACACGTTGATGGTCGGCTCGAAGCGGAAGCGCATGTTGACGCCGGCCTGGGTCTTCTCGTTGAGGCTGGAAGGCGAGCGCGGAAAGAGCGCGTACCCGGCGGTGTCGGTGCCGCGGCCGAGATCGAACTTGTAGAAGAGCTCGGGGCGCACCCGGAGGTAGCCGTCGAAGGTGACGAGCTCGAGCTTGCGCTTCTCGTCGACCCAGTCTTCCTGCCAACCCTGCGCGACGGACTGCGTCGCCAGCTGGGCGCGCATCTCCTCGCGGAGCTCCTTCACCTCGCGGCGGGCAGCCTCGAGGCGGGCGTCGAACTCCTTGCGAAGGTCTCCGTCTCCCGTGGTGGTCGTGGTGGTGGGAGCCGCGGTGCCGGCATCGGCCTGAGCGAGGACAAAGGTGGGCGACAGCGCAAGGGCCGCGAGCAGGACGCGATGCATGAGCAGCGTTCTCCGAAGGGGAATCAAACGCGCGGGGTGTAACTCAGCGCCGAGCGAATAGGACAGGAATTTCAAGGATGTTTGGGGCCCTGGCGGAGTTCGGTGAGCACCCCGTGGGCGCCTTTGGGGTGAATGAAGGCCACCTGGGCGCCGCCAGCCCCGGGCTTCGGGGTCTCGTCGATCAGCTGAGCGCCCCTGGCCTTGAGCTCGGCGAGGGTGGCCACCAGGTCGTCGACCTCCACGCAGATGTGGTGCAGCCCCTCGCCGCGCTTCTCGAGGAACTTGGCGACGCTGGAGTTCGCGTCGGTGGGGCAGATGAGCTCGATGCGGCCCATGCCGTGACCGAAGATGGCGGTGCGCACCTTCTGCGCGGGCACCTCCTCGAGCTCAGGGGGCGCGAAGCCCAACACATCGACGTAGTACCGCACCGACACGGCGAGGTCCTTCACCGCGATGGCGACGTGTTCCAGGCCTTTGGCTTTTCCGGTCTGCATGGGGGGCTCCGTTCAGGCGTGCTTGGGCTGGCAGGTCGCGCAGAAGTGCGTCGTACGACCTGACTGGGTGAACGATTTCACGATGGTCTTGCACTTTCGGCACGGGGTGCCGGCGCGTCCGTAGATCAGGAACGGGTTCTTCGCGCCCGGCTCCTCGACGTATTCGATGTCGTCGGCGTCGCCTTCCACCTTCAAGGCGAAGGTGATGGTGGCGACGATGCCTTTGTGCAGCGCCTTCCACTCCGCGGGGCGCAGCGAGGCGGCGGTGCGCGAGGGGTGGAGCTTCGCGCGGAACAACGCCTCGGCCGCGTGGATGTTGCCCAGGCCCGCGAGGCGTTCCTGGTCCATCAGCGAGACCTTCAGCGGCTGCTTCGACTGGTCGAGCGCCTGCTGAAGCGCGGCGAGGGTGAAGTCATCGACCAGCGG
>JBBRUE010000624.1:0-4669 GCA_038248085.1 Myxococcales bacterium
GCTGGTGCAGCGCGGCCTGGAGTGCCTGCTGTAGTTCGCTGCTGCAGCTTCCCCCGCGCAGGGCCAGTATGCGCGCCCCATGCGCTACCGCCTCGTCGCCAGCCTCGCCGCGCTCGTCCCGGCCGCCGCCCTCGCCTGCACGAGCATCCTCGTGTCGAAGGGCGCCAGCGCCGACGGCTCGCCGATGACGACCTACGTCGCCGACTCGCACGACCTGTACGGAGACCTGCGCCTGACCCCGGCCGCCTGGTACCCCGAGGGCGCGACCTGCGACGTCATCGAGTGGGACACCGGCAAGAAGCTGGGCGCCATTCCCCAGGCGCGGCGCACCTTCGCGGTCGTCGGCAACCTCAACGAGAAGCAGGTGGCGATCGCCGAGTCGACCTTCACCGGCCGCGAGGAGCTGCGCGACCCGACCGCCACCATCGACTACGGCAGCCTGATGCAGCTCGCCCTGCAGCGCGCGGCCACCGCACGCGAGGCGGTCACGGTGATGACCACGCTCGTCGCCCAGCACGGCTACGCATCGACCGGGGAGTCGTTCTCCATCTCCGACGCGAACGAGGCGTGGCTGCTCGAGATGATCGGCAAGGGCCCCGGCATCAAGGGCGCGCTGTGGGTCGCCCGCCGCGTGCCCGACGGGTTCCTCACCGCCCACGCCAACGTCTCGCGCATTCACACCTTCCCGCTCAACGACAAGGACACGCTCTACGCCAAGGACGTCATCACCTTCGCCCGCGCCAGGGGCTGGTTCACCGGGAAGGACGAGGCCTTCAGCTTCTCCGACGCCTACGCGCCGCTGACCTGGGAAGACCTGCGCTTCTGCGAGGCCCGCGTGTGGAGCGTGTTCAACCGCGCCGCGCCCTCGCTCAAGCTGACCTTCGACGCTGAGCGGGGCGCCTCCGCGCGCATGCCGCTGTGGGTCAAGCCCGACAAGAAGCTGGGCGTCGTCGAGGTGATGGCGCTGATGCGCGACCACTTCGAGGGCACGGCGCTCGACATGACGAAGGGCGTCGGCGCGGGGCCGTACCGCACGCCGTACCGCTGGCGCCCGCTCACCTGGGAAGTCGGCGGGAAGCACTACCTCAACGAGCGCGCCATCTCCACGCAGCAGACCGGCTTCTCGTTCATCTCGCAGTCGCGCGCGGGGTTGCCCGACGCGATCGGTGGCGTGTTGTGGTTCGGCGTCGACGACACCGCGAGCACGGTGTGGGTGCCGATCTACGCGGGCGTCACCCAGGCACCTCCGTCGTACGCCGCCGGCCGGGCCGACCTGCTGCACTACAGCCCCGACTCGGCGTTCTGGGTCTTCAACCAGGTCGCGAACCACGTGTACGCCCGCTACAGCGAGGAGATCGTCGACGTGCAGACCGTGCAGCGCGAGCTCGAGGGCGGCTTCCTCGCGCGCCAGGCGGCCATCGAGCAGGCGGCGGCCGAGAAGTACAAGCGCTCACCGGAAGAGGCGCGCGCGTACCTCACCGCGTACTCGACCGAGCAGGCCGAGAAGACCGTGAAGCGCTGGCGCACGCTGGGGGAGGAGCTGCTGGTGAAATACGTCGACGGCAACTTGAAGGACGAGCTGGGCAAGGTGCAGCACCCCGGCTACCCCGCGGCGTGGAACGAGCTCGTCGCGAAGACCGACGGCGCGCTCCTCGAAGTGAAGCACCTGGCCACCGAGCCGAAGCCCGAGAAGCCGCTGCCGATCACCGGCTACTTCCACTCGCGAGACGAGCTGGGCGCGCTCGCGGCCTCGGTGCCGAAGGACTTCGACTTCACGGCCGAGAAGCTGCTGCTGGTGCCGGGCAGCGACCAGTGCCAGCGGCCGCCGCGCTGCTGCACCGCCGCCCGCGTCGACGGCGACAAGCTGGTGGTCGACCCGCCGCACGACGAAGCGAAAGACCCCTGTGGATCGCCGGCGTGGCTGGTGCGGTTGCCGAAGGGTGAGCGGCGCCAGCTGGTGCAGCCCGTCGAAGCCGAGTGACGACTGCTGCCTACTTCGTGAGCTTCGCGTCCTCGATCAACACCTTGTAGGCGTAGCCGCTGCCGAGGTCCTTGTCGGTGTGCACCACGCCGGTGATGGTGATCTCGTCGTTCATCGCCGCCGTGTCCTTGGTGGTGACGACCAGATCGTTGTCCTGCGCCGCGTCGGTGCCCGAGCCGTCACGCACGTGGAGCCAGTTGGAGCCCATCACGCCGTTGGTGACCTTCACCACGCGGGCGCGCACGACGACCTGCTTGTCCTTGAGGGTCGCCTTCTGCCCGACCACCTCGGCCACGGTCCGGCCATCGGGGCCAGCGGCCTTCACGACCTTGATCGCGGCCAGGTCGACCGCCGGAGCGGCCACGGGCGCTGCCATCCCCGCGTGCGGATCGGCAGCCGGAGCAGCAACCGCAGCCCCGGCCGGCCCCACTTCAGCGCCCGAGGCGAAGAGGATGACGTCGAACGTGCGGTTGAGCGTCTTGCTCTCGAAGTGCTCCATCGGCATCGCGCCGCGGATCGTCACTTCGGTGCCCACGGCGATGCTCGTGGTGGGCACGGCCGCCCAGGTCTCCCCCCCGGGAGTGGTGAGGCGCAGGTAGGTGTAGTTGGGCACTTCGAGACGCTCAGCGACGGTGCCGTGCACGTCGCCGCCACCCACGGCCGCGGCCTGGGGACGGACGGCCGGGGCGTTCACCTTCAGCTCGGCCGGGGCAGCCCCCTTCGCGGGCTCGTCCTTGGTGCAGCCGCCAACGAGAAGACCAAGACCGACGACGAGTGCAGTGCGCAGGGAGTTCATGTGTTCAGGGTTCTCCAGAGGTGAAGTGTTGGGTCTCTCGTAGCCCAGCCACCCCGGGTCCACTCTCCCAATCGCCACCCGTGAGGATTAGAGAAAGTGAAAGCTCAGGACTACCCTGCACCGCCATTCCAACGACGGGGACGACCGAATGAGACACGGCCTGATCGCAGTGCTGCTGCTGGTGGTGTCCGCGTGTCGCCCGGAGACGAACGCGAAGCGCCCCGCGCCGCTGCCGAGCGCACAATCGGTGAGCACGCTCGCCGACGTGCTGGCGAAAGCCGACCCGCGCATCGCCGAGCGGCTGGGGAGCCAGGCGCTGCCGTGGGCCACGAAGGACGGGCTGACGACGAGCCTGCCGTTGCCGCCCGGCTTCACCGGCCTCGCGGTGAAGTTGCCGGCGTCGGCGGCTGACGCGCTCGAGGTGAACGCCGGCGGCGATGCGCTGGTGCGCCTGGCCCCGCGCGGCGCGAAAGCCAGCCCCCTCGAGCTCGAGGGCCACCGGGCGATCTACCGTGAGGTGTACCCGGCGACCGACGCGCTGCTGGTGAGCGGCTCCGACTGGGTCGAGCAACTGTGGGTGCTGCGCGGCCCGCAGGCGCCGACGCGCTTCGAGTTCGACGTGTCGCTGCCCGGCGCGGTGCGCGGCGTGCGGGCCGATGCGGGCGGCCTCGAGTTCACCGACGCGCGGGGTGACGCGGTGCTGCGGCTCCGCCAGCCGTGGGGCGTCGACGCGAAGGGCCGCCGCGTGGAGGCGAAGGCGTCGTGGACCGGCGCGCGCGTGGTGGTGGCCGTCGAGACGGCCGACGTCGCCTGGCCGGTGCTGCTCGACCCGGTCATCGAGCTCACGGGGTGGACGAACATGGGCTTCGCCGGGCGGTTCGGCCACGCGATGGCCACCCTGGGCACGAAGGTGGTGCTCTTCGGCGGCGAGAACGCGAGCGCCCGCCTCGGCGACACCTGGGAATGGGACGGCACGAACTGGATGCAGCGCACGCCCCTCAACGCCCCGTCCGCGCGCTCGGGTCACGCGATGGCGACGCTGACCACCATGGCGGGCACGACGACGGTGGTGCTCTTCGGCGGCCACGACAACGCCAGCTACAAGAACGACACCTGGTCGTGGGACGGCAGCAACTGGACGGTGCTCTCGCCCGCCAACGTGCCGGCCGTGCGCGACGGCCACGCGATGGCGAGCATCGGGTTCCGGGTCATGCTCTTCGGCGGCGCGGACGCGGCGTCGGAGCTCGGCGACACCTGGGAGTTCGACGGGACGAACTGGAACCAGAAGACGCCCAACACCTCGCCCCCCGCGCGCGACGGCCACGCGATGGCGGCGCAGGGCGTGAACGTGGTGCTCTTCGGCGGCCGCGACGGCGTCGGCACGCGCAACGACACCTGGGAATGGGACGGAACCAACTGGGCACAGCGCACGCCCTCGAGCGCACCGCCCGCCGTCAGCTTCCACTCGATGGCGAAGCTGGGCTCCAGGGTGCTGCTCTTCGGCGGCTTCGGAGATCCCGGCTCGATGAGCGGCACCTGGGAATGGGACGGCACCACCTGGAGCTCCCGGACCTCGGGCATGACCCCGCCCGCCCGCTCCTCGTCGGCCCTGGCGACGCTGGGCACCCGGCTGGTGCTGCTCGGCGGCTCGAGCGACACGGCGCGGATCAACGACTGCTTCACCTGGGACGGTACGAATTGGAGCGCGAGCTCTGCCCCGACCAACGTCGCGCCTTCGCCGCGGACCGAGCTGGCCGCCGCGGCCCTGGGTACGACGAAGCTGGTGCTCTTCGGGGGCCTCGCGGGCACTACGCGCCTCGACGACACCTGGGAATGGGACGGCGCGAAGTGGGCGCAGCGCACGCCGATGGCCAGGCCCATCGCCCGCAGCC
>JBBRUE010000625.1:0-4668 GCA_038248085.1 Myxococcales bacterium
CGAGAGCGCGAGCATGAGCGGCGGTTCCCCGACCGCCTTGCTGCCGTGGATGACGTCGTCCTGCGCGGCGTTCTCCAGCAGCGCCACCCGGAAATCGAGCGGCGCGTCCCCGAACGCGGGGATCTTGTAGGTGTCGGGGCTGTGGGTGCGCAGGAAGCCCTTCTCGTCGAAGCGCACTTCTTCGCAGGTCAACCAACCGAGGCCCTGAATGAAGGCGCCTTCGATCTGGCCGCGATCGATGCTCGGCACCAGCGAGTGCCCCACGTCCTCGAGAATGTCGACGCGCCGCAGCCGGTGCTCGCCGGTCAGCCCGCTGAGCTCGACCTCGCTCACCGCCGCGCCGTACGCGAAGTAGTGGAACGGCTTCCCGCGCCCGGTGTTGCGATCGAAGGTGATGTCCGGCGTCCGGTAGAAGCCGGTGGCCGAGAGCGAGACCTGGCCGAGGTACGCCTCGCCGGTCACCTTCTCGAAGGGCAGCGCGAGCTCGGGGCGCGAGGCGAGGAACACCCGCCCCCCGGCGAAGAGGAGGTCCTTCGCGCTCTGGGCCGGCACCCCGAGGAGCCGGGCCGCCACCGGCCGCAAGCGCTCACGCAGCGTGTCGCACGCGTTCTTCACGGCCTGGCCGTTGAGATCCGACCCGCTGGAGGCCGCGGTGGCCGAGGTGTTGGGCACCTTGTCGGTCGCGGTGTTCATCACCCGCACGCGCTCGGGGGGCACGCCCAGCTCGTGCGCGCAGATCGCCAGCATCTTGGTGTGGAGCCCCTGCCCCATCTCGGTGCCGCCGTGGTTCAACTGCACGCTGCCGTCGCCGTAGACGTGGACCAGGGCCCCGGCCTGGTTGAGGAAGGCGGTGGTGAAGCTGATGCCGAACTTGAGCGGCGTCAGCGCCAGCCCGCGCCTGGTGGTGCTGTTCTTCGCGTTGAAGGCGTCGACCTCGAGCCGGCGCTTCGCGTAGTCCGAAGAGCGCAGGAGCTCGTCGAAGATGCGCGGCAGGCGGTTGTCCTTCACCTCCTGCCAGTACGGGGTCAGGTGGCGCGGCGCGGCGCCGTAGAAGTTCTTCCTTCGCACCTCGACGGGGTCGAGCCCGGTGCGTTCGCAGAAGCGGCTGATCAGGTCTTCGATCATCGCCATGCCCTGGGGGCCGCCGAAGCCACGGAAGGCGGTGTTCGACGGCAAGTTCGTCTTCGCCACGCGGCCAGTGAGCTTCACGTGCGGCAGGAAGTAGCCGTTGTCCGAGTGGAACAGCGCACGGTCGAGGATCGCCCGGCTCAGGTCGGTGCTGAAGCCGCCGTCGCTGAAGAGCTGCGCGTCGAGGGCGAGGATCATCCCGTCCCTCGAGAAGCCGACGTCGAACTTCGTGAGGAAGGGGTGCCGCTTGCCCGTCCAGGCCATGTCCTGGTCGCGGTTGAGCCACACCTTCACCGCCCGGCCCGTCTTCACGGCAGCCAGCGACGCCAGCACCGCGTACGGGGCGGCCTGGGTCTCTTTGCCGCCGAAGCCGCCGCCCATGCGCGGCACCTCGACGACCACCTGCTGGCGTCCCCAGCCCAGCGCGTGGGCGACGAGCGCCTGCACCTCGCTGGGGTGCTGCGTCGAGCAGTACAGCTTGAGCGCCGAGTTCTCCTCAGGCACCGCGAGCGTCACCTGGGTCTCGAGGTAGAAGTGGTCCTGCCCGCCGGTGCGCACCTCGCCCTGGAAGCGCACCTCCGCGGTCGCCAATGCCCCCGCCGCATCGCCGCGCTGCATGCGGTGCTCGTCACAGATCCAGCTGCCCTTCGCGATCGCCTCGTCGAGGGTGATGACGGCCGGCAACACCTCGAGGTCGACCTTCACCGCGGCTACGCCGGCACGGCACGCCTCGTAGCTCTCGCCAACGACCAAGGCGACGGCCTGCCCCAGGAAGAAGACGTCCTGGCTGGCGAGCACCTCTTCGTCGTGGACCACCGGGCCGACGTTGTTCTCGCCGGGAATGTCGCGCGCGGTGAGCACCGCCACCACGCCGGGGACCAACTTCGCCTGCGCGGTGTCGATGCCGCGAAGGCGCGCGCGCGCGTGGGTGGAGCCGACGACCTGCGCGACCAACATGCCCCGCGGCTCGGGGAGATCGTCGGTGTAGAGCGCCTCGCCGCTGGTGTGGCGCAGCCCGCTCTCGTGCAGCAGCGGCTGGTGGAGCGGCGTCACCGGGCTCACGCCCTTCGCCTCGTCCTTCGTGGGCTTCGTGTGCCCCTGGAGCTCAGCCATGACGCACCTCCTCGGAGGACTGCACGGTCGACGCGTGGCCCGCCTGGAGCGCGGGCTGTCTGACCTCGCGGGTCTCGTCGAAGAAACCCCGCAGCAGGTTCGCCGCGACGAGCGAACGGTACGACGCGCTGCCGCGGTGATCGCTCATCGGGGTGAAGTCGGTGGCGATCGCCTTCGCCGCGGTGGCCACGGCCTCGGCCGTCCACGACTGGCCCACCAGCGCGGCCTCGGCGCCCGCCGCGCGCATCGGGGTCGCGGCCATGCCGCCGTAGGCGAGCCGGGCCGCGGTCACCACGCCGGCCGCGTCGGTGTCGACGAAGAAGGCCGCAGAGACGGTGCTGATGTCGAGTTCCCGCCGCTTGGACACCTTGTACGAGACGGCACGCGCGCTCGCCGGTACGCGGGGGACCTCGACGGCCGCCAGCACTTCCTTCGGGGCCAGCGCGGTCTTGCGGTAGCCGACGAAGAACTGCTCGAGCAGCACGCGGCGCTCACCCCCACGTCCACGAATCACCGCCGTCGCGCCGAGGCTGATCAACACCGGGGCGAGGTCGCCGATGGGCGAAGCGGTGCACAGGCTGCCGCCGACTGTGCCGCGGTGCTTGATCTGCCTCGCGCCGAAGTACCGCACCATGCGGTGCAGCGAGGGCAATCGCTGCGCGGTGAAGGCCTCGAGATCGGAGACGATCGCACCCGCCCCGATGCGGAAGCCGCCGTCGATCTCGGTCAACGTCTTGAGCTCGCCCAGGCCCTCGAGCGAGATGAGCTTCGGGAGCACCGCGAACTTCTTCGTCACCTCGAGCGAGAGATCGGTGCCGCCGACCACGAAGCGCGCGTCGGGGTGGGCATCGAGCTCGTCCCACAACGCGGCGAAGGTGCCGGGGGTCGCGAAGCGCTGGCCGTGGGCTTCGTAGGCGAGCTCCATCGACTCGGGCTGCTTCGCCTTGAACCGATCTCCCGGACAGGTGCCCGCGACGACCTCGGCCGCCTCGCGAATGGGCCGATACCCGGTGCAACGGCAGAGGTTGCCGCAGAGCTGATCGTCGAGCTTCCACGGCGCGTCGAGGTCGGTGCGGTAGGTCGCCTCGAACATCGACATCACGATGCCCGGCGTGCAGTAGCCGCACTGGCTGCCGAGCGCCTTCGCCATCGCGACCTGGGAGGGATGGTAGGTCTCGCCTTCCTTGAGGGCCTCGATGGTGACGACGTGCTTGCCCTGGACCATCGGCAGCAGCAACAGGCACGAGTTCACCGCGCGCCACGCCGGCTGACCGTCAGCCCCGAGCTCCGCGACCGCCACCGTGCACGCACCGCAGTCGCCCTCGGCACAGCCTTCCTTGGTGCCGGTGAGCTGGCGGCGATCGCGCAGGTACCGCAACAGCGTCGTCGTCGGGCTCAGACCACGCTCTTCCACCCAGACGCCATTCAAGTTGAAGCGCAGATGATCCATCGCGCGCGGTTCTTACACCCCCGGGCGGATCCACTCCGCGGGGAATCCGCTTTCGCAGCGCGTCACACCCATGGATCCTCGACCCTGCAGCGGCTCGACGGAGGACACGAGCACGCAAGTTCAAATTGGCTCGTTTGAGCTCCCTCCGGAACCCTCGTCCCTGGGTTAGCCTCGTCATTCCCCCCGTTCCACGAGGCCCCGCGATGCCCGTCCATGCCCGCACCACCCGTCGCCGCTCCCCTGCAATCCCCCGAGCCATCCCGGTCGAGACGCCGAAGACGACTCGCGCAGGGAAGCCGGAGATCCGCCGCGCCCTCCCGGTAGAGGAGCCAGGCTGGACCCCGAAGGCCCGCCGGGCGACGAGGCCCACTGCCTCGGGCGGAGCCTCAGCCACCACCGCTCAAAGCCCTGAGAAGAAGAAGGGCTTCTTCGCGTCGCTCTTCTCCGGGACCAAGCGCACCGCCTCCCCCCGGACCCCGGCAGACGGCCCGGTGAAGAGCTACGGCAAGTACCAGTCCCACTCCCAGCTCGACTACGACAAGGAGCGGCTGGGCAACGGCAACAAGACCATCGCCACCCACGGCTGCTTCCTGACCTCGATGACCATGGCGTCCACCGGGCTGACCGGGCGCGCACTCGACCCGGCGAAGGCCAACGCCTTGGTCCGGGCCGGCGACGGCTTCTCGGGGGGCGCCCTCGAGGCCCCCCGCGCCGCACGCGCGCTGGGCATGAAGCTCGTCGACCGGCGCGCGATGAGCAACGGCAACGCGACCGCGATGCGCGAGAGGCTCGACGGCTGGTTGGCCTCGGGCAAGCCTGCCATCGCCGGCGTCGATCTCCACGAAGGCCGGAGTACCGGCACCAGCGGCTCCGACGCAGACCACTTCATCCTCATCGTCGACAAGAACCGTGACGGCTCCTACGTCGCCCTCGACCCGCTCGGCGGACGGCGGGTGACGCTCCAGGTCAACGAGCAG
>JBBRUE010000626.1:0-4658 GCA_038248085.1 Myxococcales bacterium
CGCCGCGAGCGCGGCCTTCATGATGTTCAAGCTCGACGAGGCCGAGTCGCTCTCGCTCAAGGCGCGCAAGCTCAAGGACTGCATCGACCCGGTGGACAACCAGATCGCCAGCCTCGCCATCGTCATGGGCCAGTTCCAGCAGGCGGTGTCTGCGCTCGAGTCTTCGCGCAGCGCCTTCATCGAGAAGCGCTACCGGCCCCACTTCGCGCTGGTGCGGCGCGGCGTGCTGGTCGACCTGCTCGAGGCCGTGGGCCAGCCGGCCGAAGCGGTGAAGCTCGCCGCCGAGCTCTACGGTCAGCAGCAGCGCATGGGCGCCTCGAGCAGCGCGCCAGAGATCGAGCGCCTGAGCCGCACGCTCCGCTACGCCTTCGCCCTCGACGGCCGCATCGCGCAGCTCGAGGAGCAGGCCTCGTACGCCGAGCTCCCCGCGGGCCCGGCGGCCTTTGCCAGCGAGCTGACCCGGCAGGTGGCGACCCGGTGGGAAGTGCGGCGCGCGCTGGTGCAGTTGCTGGCCAGCGACGGGCGGCTGCTCCTGATGACGCGGCCCGCGATGGGCGAGGTGTCGGACTGGTCGAGCTGGCGCACCGGCGACCTCATCGACGTCGTCGGCACCGGGGTGATGCGCGCGTCGCTCAAGCAGGCCCGCGCGCTCGACGCGAAGTTCCCCCAGGCGACGGCGCCGCTCGACGCGCTCGAGGGCGAGGTCGCGTTTCGTGAGGGCTCGCTCGCCCAGGCGGTCAAGCTGGCTGACGCCGCGCTGCTCGCCTTGCCCAAGCGCGAGGCGATGTGGCGGTGGCGCACGATGGCGTGGCGGGCCGACGCGCTCCGGCGCCTGGGTCGGGCGACCGAGGCGCGCGCCGACTACCAGGAGGTGTTGCAGCGCTGGCCCACGGCGTTCCGCATGTTGGGGCTCCCGGTGCAGGTGACGATCGCGAACGACGGCAGCACGCTGGCGAAGGACACCGCGTCGCGGTTGGGGCGCTCGACGCGCTTCGAGGTGCAGAAGACCGCGCCGTTCTCGTTGAACGTCTCGAGCAGCGGGACGGCGGTCACCTTGTGCCTGCTCGACGACAACGGCTCGCAGCTCGCGTGCGCGTCGGGGGAGAACGGGGACAAGGCGCTCGACGCCTTCCACCTCGCCGCATTTTCACCCAAGGTGTCGCTGACGCAGAGCGACCTCAAGAGCCTGGACGGCAGCCCGGTGCGGGTGGGCGCGGACCAGGCCCTGAAGAAACTCCTCGGCCCATGACCACGACTCGGACCTCCAGGCGCCCCTCACCCGGCCTGTGGCCGACCTCTCCCCGCGTTCCCAGGGGGAGGAGAACTCTTCTTCTCGCGCTGGTGCTCCTCGCGGGCACCGCGCGCGCCGAGACCGCCGCCGACTGCGCCGCGCGCAAGGGCAAGTGGATGCAGGCCAACGGCTGGATCGGCTGCATGCTCGCCAACACCCGCGACGGTGAGTGGAAGCACGAAGGGCCCGGGGGCCAGCTCCTCGAGCGCAGTGAGTGGGTGCGCGGCAAACGCTCGGGGGCGCACGTGCGCTACTTCGACAACTGCCAGGTCTCCGAGCGGGGCGCGTACCTCGCGGGGCTGCGCGAAGGCCCGTGGGTCTTCTGGAACGAAGAGGGAAAGAAGGAGCGCGAGGGCGCCTACGAGAAGAACCGCGAGACCGGCACGTGGGTCGAGTACCACCGCGACACCGGCCTCAAGCACCTCGAGGGTCCGTATGTGCACGGGCACGCGCAGGGTCGCTTCACCGAGTACCTCCCGCGCGGCGAGAAGTGGCGCGAGGTCGAGTTCAGCGCCGGGCGCCGGGCGGGCGAGCAGCAGCAGGCCTGTGACGACCGGGGCGGTGAGTGGACCGTCGACTTCAAGAACCGCCGCGAAGGCTGCATCGTTGGGAACAAGGAGGACGGGCCGTGGCTCGGCTACGACGGCAACGGGAAGCTGCGGTGGAAGACGACGTTCGTGAAGGGCCGCATCACGGGCCTGTACGAGGAGTTCCACCCGGCCGGCCAGCTGCTGCGCAAGGGCCAGTACGTCGGCGGCGTGCCCGAGGGGAAACACGAGTTCCGCGGGCCCGATGGCGCGGTCTACGGCGCGTCGTCGGTGTGGAACGGCACCGGCGCGTGGCGCTCGTTTCACCCCAATGGCAAGCCGGCCGAAGAGGGCCGCTACGAGGAGGGCTGCATGGCGGGGTTGTGGACCACCACGAGTGAAGAGGGGCGGGTGACGCTCGAGGAGACCTGGGCCGCGTGCCACCGCGAGGGGCCGTACACCTGGTACCACGGCAACGGGCAGCGTCGGCTCGTCGGCCAGTACCACGAGGGCCACGCGGTCGGCGCGTGGAAGGCCTTCTACAGCAACGGAGATCCCGACTGGGCCGGCACCTACGACATGGGCGATCGCACCGGCGACTGGAAGTTCTGGCGGTGGGGCAAGCAGCTCCGCGCCGAGGGGCCGATGGAGGCCGACGTGCCGAAGGGCCAGTGGACCGACTACCACCCGACCGGGAAGCCGAGCGAGTCGGGTCAGCGGGTCGGCCTGCGCAACGAGGGCACGTGGAAGACGTACTGGTCCACCGGCGAGCCGTGGCGCGACGTGGAGTGGGTCAACGGTGAGGAGCAGGACGACGCCGCGAAGACCTGCACCCGGTGGGGCGGGGTGTGGAGCGCGGACGGAGAGAAGCGCACGCTGGGCTGCCTGGTCTGTCGCGCCCGCCCCGATGATTCGATCGAGCTGTTGGCCGTCGGCGTGTGGACCTTCTGGCACCCGGGCGGGGGCATCGAGAAGCAGGGCGCGCTCGCCGAGGGCAAGCCGAGCGGCGGGTGGAAGTATTTCCACGACAACGGCGCGGTGATGATGCGCGGCGCGTTCGACGGCGGCGTGGAGGTCGGCGCGTGGACCGGCGCGTACCGCTCGGGACAGCTCCGCTTCGAGGGTGCGTACGTCGAGGGCAAGCCCGACGGGCTGTGGACGAGCTGGCTCACCGATGGCGGCGTGTTGTCGGTGGGGCGCTACGAGAAGGGCGTGAAGGTCGGCGCGTGGAAGTACGAGCGCAACGGGCAGCTCGTCACCGTGACTGTCGTCCCCGACGCCGGCGTTCCCTGAGGCTCAGGCCGCGAACATCGCGCGCAGCTTGTCGCTGAGCGGCACCGGCACCGGCTGGCGATCGCCGTCGATGCAGACCATCTCGATGCTCGCGTCCACCAGCAGGCGGCCGTCGCTCTTGCGGTGTGCGCGCTGCTCGAAGACCACCCGGTAGTCGCTCTCGAGGCGGGCGACGCTGCGGATCTCGAGGAGGTCGCCGAACACCGCGCCCTCCTTGAATTGCTGGGTGGCCTTGTAGACGACGAAGCCCTTCCGCTCGTCTTTCCACATGCGCACCAGCTCGCCTGCGCCGAGCACGTGCTCGCGGGCCCGCTCGAAATAGCGCAGGTAGTTCGCGTGGTAGACGACGCCCGAGAAGTCGGTGTCCTCGTAATAAATCTGGAGCTCGAAGAGGTGCGGGCTGGCCATCGTCCCCGGGTCTCTACCGCGAATCGCGGGCGAGCCACGCAGCCTCTGCGTCGGGCGCGCGCCTCTAAGAAACGTTCACGGACCACTCGTCCCTCTTACTGACGGTTCACCTTCAGGAAGTGGAGAACAAAGTCACCCAACGCTTCGATTGGGAGCGCGCCATCTGGCGTGGCTGACATAGGCGCGGCCTCAAAGAACGCGATCTGGGCGCAGAGTTCCTCCCCGATCCCAGCTTCCCCGGTGAGCCGTAGCATCCATTCGATATCCTCATGCGTCACAACCACTGGTGGGAGGAAGACCCGAATGGCCAACCGCGGTGGCCTGTCATCGGTCTCGAGGGGGTCGAAGAACAGTTCCGACGCTTCGATGCGCCCCCCCTCCCGCGTTGTGACCACGAAGTCGAATCCACGTGCGGGCTTCAGGGCGGTGAAGACCCAAAACGGAATGTCGCCCAACGCCGCGCGGATGCTTCGCACGAGCTCGAACCGCTTGGGATCCCCCTCGGCAGTCAGGACCAACTCGCGAAACTGGCCGGCGTCGGCCAGTTCCAAGCCCAAACCGGAGTCAACCTTTGCCAGTTCGGTGGAGATCTCATCGACGGCCTCGCGAAGCTCGAGCGCACGTAGCCGCGGCGATTGCTCGCGAAACCACTTTGCAAATTCGATGCTCGTCCCTCTCATTTCTGGCTCTCTTGGACTTCGTGTGGGTGAGGCAGAGCCCCGCGTCGGCGGCTGAGAGAAGGACGCGCACGGTCAGTTTTCCGTAGGTTCCGGGTTGCGAGACTCGTCACCGAAGGAGGGACCGCCGTGTGCATCGCCACCGTATTCCGACGCCTGCTTGGCGTAGGTCTGAGGGTATTTTCCGGTCGCAGGTCAGATGTTCGTCCTGCGATGGCAGTTGGCTCGACGCGTGGCAGCTGGCGCTGTGCCTACTAACCGGGCGGCGGCCCCTCTGGAAATGGATCGAGGCGGCGGTGTACCGGAAAGAGACGTGGCTGCCCCTGTCCGGCCGCCAGGTGACGTCGACGCTGCGCTGCACGCCCTGACGTCTCACTTCCTATCGATCTGACTCCAGAACACCGGGCCGCGGCCCTGGTGCTTGGAGGAGTACATCGCGGCGTCCGCCTTCTCGAGCAGCTC
>JBBRUE010000627.1:0-4648 GCA_038248085.1 Myxococcales bacterium
GGGGCCCGTGAGTGACGATCATTCTCCCAGGGAGATTGATGACCGCACACGAGCCACCACTGAATGGTCTGGGGCATTTTGCGCGCCCACTCGCGTCCGCGCTGGCCTCGGTCGGCGTCGGCGTCTGCGAGCTCGACGCGCACGGTCTCATCAGCTGGCTCAGCCCGCACGCCGCGAACCTGCTGGGCATCGCCACCGGCGAGGGCGTCGGCCACGCGTTGTCAGCGTTCGTGCACGCCGAGCTCGAAGGCGTCGCGCGCACCTGGCCCAACGCGGGGCACGCGTGGCTGGTGCCGGTGCGCCTGGTGCCGCAGGGGCCGGGGCTGGTGTTCGTGGTGGAAGACACGGATCGCTCCGGGCTGCTGACGCAGCTCAAGCTCAACCACGCCGCGGTGGAGGCCGCCGCGAACGCCATCGTCATCACCGACCACCAGGGCGTCATCGACTACGTCAACCCGGCCTTCACGCGCATGACCGGCTACGCGGGCCCCGAGGCGGTCGGGCAGCACGTTCGGCTGCTCAAGTCAGGCCGCCACGACCACGCCTTCTACGACGTGATGTGGGCGACCCTCACCAGCGGCGCCACCTGGAGCGGCACGCTGATCAACCGCCGCAAAGACGGCAGCCACTACACCGAGGAGTGCAGCATCACCCCCATCGAGGGCCCCGATGGCTTCACCCACTACGTCTCCGTCAAGCGCGACGTCACGCTCCAGCAACGCTTCGAAGACCTCGCGGGACGCAGCGAGCGCATGGGCCTCATCGGCGAGCTCGTGGTGTCGGTGGCGCACGACCTCAACAACATCCTCACCCCCATCGTCGCCGGGGTGTCCTTCCTGCAATCGGGGCGCACCGAGTCGGCTGAAGACACGCAGGAGGCGATCGCCGACATCGCCGAGAGCACGAAGCGCGCGCAGGGCATGGTGGGCCAGTTGGTCGACTTCGCGCGAGGAGGCCAGGGCCTGCGGGCGCCGATCAAGACCTCCGGGCTGCTCAAGACCTACGTGACGCAGCTCAGCCGCGCGCTGCCGAAGAACGTCTCGACGGAGGTGAAGATCGCCGAGAAGCTCCCCGCGCTCTTCGCCGACAGCCTGCAGCTCTACCAGGTGCTGCAGAACCTCTGCGTCAACGCCGTCGACGCGATGCCGGACGGTGGGTCGCTGCGCGTCGAGGCGAAGCCGACGCAGCGCGACGGCGCTCCGTGGGTGGAGCTCGCGGTGACCGACACCGGCTCGGGCATCGCGCCCGACGTGTTGCCGCACCTCTTCGAACCGTTCTTCACCACCAAGCCGCCAGGTCGCGGCACCGGCCTGGGGCTGGCCACCGTCAAGCGCGTCGCCTCGGCGCACGGCGGCACGGTGCAGGTGGTCAGCGAGCCCGGCCGGGGCAGCACCTTCACCGTCAGTCTCCCGGTGGGCCTGAGCTGACCCCATGCGCGCCGCTCCCTTTCACCCCCGCGAAGAGGCCCGGCTCGAGGCGCTGGCTGCCTGCCAGGTGGTGGACACGGCCGACGAGCAGGACTTCGACGAAGTGCTCGGTCTCGCCGCCCGGCTCGCGCGGGTCCCGCTGGCCGTCGTGGCGTTCCTCGAGCGCGACCGCAACTGGTTCAGGGCGCGCGTCGGGCTCGCGGCCCACCAGAGCCCCCGCGCCGTCTCGTTCTGCGCGCACACCATTCTCGTCGACGTCGACGACGTGCTGATGGTCGAGGACGCGCGCCTCGACCCGCGCTTCTCCGACAACCCGTCGGTCACCGGGGAACCCCACGTGGTCTTCTACGCCGGCATCCCGCTGCGGGTCGGGCCCGAGCGGCTCCCGGTGGGCACGCTGTGCGTGATGGACCGCGAGCCGAGAGCCCTGACGGCCGTCGAGCTGGGCGACCTCCGCGTGCTGGCGCGCCAGATCGAAGTGCAGCTCGACGCGCGCCGACGGACCTTCGAGCTCAAGGCCACGCTGGCCCAGTTGCTCCACTCCGAGGAGCGGCTCCACGCGGTGATCGACACCATTCACGACGGGGTGCTGGTGCACGGCGCGGATGGTGGCGTGCTCTGGAGCAACGGTGGTGCGGAGCGGGTGCTCGGGGTGGGCACCTCGCTCGCGGGGCAGCCCCTGCCCCCGATGACGACCTGCCGGGAAGAGGGCGAGCCGCTGCCCCTCGAGGCGCGCCCGGCGTCCGTGGCGATGCAGACCGGCCGGAGCGTGCGCGGCGTCGTGATGGGCATCGACCGCGGCGACGAGCGCCGCTGGCTGCACCTGAACAGCGAGCCGCTCATCCGCCCAGGCGAGACCAAGCCCTGGGCGGTCGTCACCTCGTTCATCGACATCACCGAGTCGAAGGAGCGCGAACGCGAGCTGCGCAGCGCGCGTGCCTTCGCCGAGCGCGCGCTCCAGGTTCAGGGCGCGTTCTTGCGCATGATGAGCCACGAGCTGCGCACCCCGATGAACGGCATCATGGGAATGACCGAGCTGCTGCGCGCCGAGGGCGCCACCACCGAGTTGCAGAGCCAGCGCCTGGCCACCATCAGCGACAGCGCGCACGCCCTGCTGGAGATCATCAACGACATCCTCGACTACTCGAAGCTCGAGGCGGGCGGCCGCACCCTCGCGGTGGAGTCGGTGTCGCTCGCCGAGGTCGTCGATGACGTGCTGGCGCTGGCCGCGCCGGTTGCGAAGGCCCGCCGCCTCGGCCTCGAGCGCGCAGAAGGCCTCGGCGCCTACCGGGTGCAGGCCGACGTCAACGCCGTGCGGCAGGTGCTGCTCAACCTGGTGGCCAACGCCCTCAAGTTCACCGAGGCGGGCACCGTGACGGTGCGGGCGCGCGCCGAGGGCGCCTTCATTCGTGTCGAGGTGGTCGACACCGGCGTCGGCATCGCCCCGACGCACCGCCCGCGGCTCTTCAGTCCCTTCTCGCACGCCGAGCCCGACACCACCCGTCGCTCCAGCGGCACCGGCCTGGGGCTGGCCATCTCGCAGCGGCTGGTCGAGGCCATGGGCGGCTCCATCGACGTCTCGACCCGCGAGGGGGAAGGCAGCACCTTCTGGTTCACGCTGCCCGCGGCTGCCGCCCTCGCGCCCTCCGTGTCCGCGCGGCCGATGCTGGAGGGGGCCAGGCGCCGCCTGCGGGTGCTCGTCGTGGAAGACAACATCGTCAACCAGCGCGTGACCGAGGGGTTGCTCCGCGTGCTGGGTCACGAGGTGGTGCTGGCCGCCGACGGACGCGCGGGGCTCACCGCCGCCCTCACCAGTGACTTCGACGCGGTCCTGATGGACATCCACATGCCGGTGATGGACGGCCTCGACGCGACCCGCGGTATCCGCGCCGAGGTCGGACCCCGCGGCCGCGTACCGGTGGTGGCGGTGACCGCCAGCGCGCTGGCCGACGAGCGCGCCGCCTACCTCGCCATCGGCATGAACGAGGTGCTCGCCAAGCCGGTGTCACTCGAGCAGCTCCGGCGCACGCTTTGCGCCGTGGTGACGGCAGCGCCCATGCCCATCGACAGAGGTTCCTCCGGTCGACCCGGCACCGAAGGTGCATCCCCTGCGTCTGGCGTCGCGTCGTCAGCGGCCTGACGCCACACTGATCAGCAGGAGAACCGTCCGATGTCGAAACCCGAGACCGCCTACGCCCCTGTCGAGCGCTCCAGCGAAGAGGGGATCGCCCGGTCCCGCCGGATGGTGGCGAGGAACGACATGATAGGCGAGCTGCTCAACCAGGTGCCGGAGCTGGTCGTGCTGCTCGACACCAACCGGCAGATCGTCTTCGCGAACACCGCGATGCAGCGGGCGCTGAAGCACGGCTCCGAAGAGGCGCTGGTCGGCCAGCGGGTGGGCGAAGCGTTGTCGTGCAAGCACGCCACCGAGACCGCGGGGGGCTGCGGGACGACGGAGGCCTGCCGGCAGTGCGGCGCGGTGAAGGGCATCCTCAAGGCCCAGCTCGGGCTCAACGCGGTCGAGGAGTGCCGTATCTCGGTGAACTGCGGCGACCACGAGGAGGCGCTCGACTTTCGCGTGTCGACCAGTCCGCTCGAGGTCGAAGGGGGGGCGCTGACTTTTTTCTCCGCCACCAACATCGCTGACGAGAAGCGCAAGGTGTTCCTCGAGAAGATCTTCCTCCACGACCTGATGAACACCGCGACCGCCCTGCGGGGCTTCTCGGCGCTCCTCGCACCCGGGGCCAGCGAGGAGATCAGCCGCGAGGAGATGCTGGAGCACGTGCACGCGCTGTCGAACCGCATCGTCGAGGAGATCAACGGGCACCGGCAGTTGATCGCCGCCGAACGGGACGAGCTCGTCGCCCAGCCCCGGCCGCTCCAGTCGGCCGCGTTCCTCAAGGGCATCTTCGATTCCTACGACCTGCTCGCCCACCGGCTGCTCGCCCTGGCCCCCGACACGGTGGACGTCGCCTTCGAGTGCGACCCCGGGCTGCTGGGCCGCGTGCTGGGGAACATGACCAAGAACGCCATCGAGGCCTCGCTGCCCGGCGAGACGGTCACCCTCGGGTGCCGCGTGGTGGGCGCCGAGTTGTCGTTCTGGGTCAACAACCCCACGGTGATGCCCGAGAAGGTGCGGGTGCAGATCTTCCAGCGCTCGTTCTCCACCAAGGGCACCGGGCGCGGGCTGGGCACGTACAGCATGAAGTACCTGACCGAGA
>JBBRUE010000628.1:0-4644 GCA_038248085.1 Myxococcales bacterium
CCCGGGCGCAGCAGAAGCAGTCGGTGATCGACCTCGAGGCGGAGATCGCCCGCGCCAACGAGGCCTACGCCACCGAGGTCGAGGTGCTGTCCATCTCCGAGCGGAACCTCGGGGTGGCGAAGGAGCAGGTCTCGCTTGAAGAGGAGCGCTTCTCGGCCGGCGCCGGTTCGTCGCTCGAAGTTCGCAACGCGCAGATCAAGTACACGCAGTCGCAGCTCTCGGTGTTGCAGGGCAGGGCGGACGTCGCCACGACCCGTGCAGCGCTGGAGCGCGCCGTCGGAGGCACGCCATGACGTGGTGGAAGGGTCTGATCGCAGCGCTGATCGTCGCCGGAGTCGGTGGGATCACGTTCGCGGGCTTGAGAGAAAAGCCGCCGCCGGCCACCGAGGTGCAGATCGGCAAGGTCAAGAAGGGCCCCATCACCCGCACCGTGACCGGCGCCGGCAAGGTCGAGGCCGCCACCACGGTGAAGATCAGCTCCAGCCTCTCGGGCGATCTGACCGATCTCCCGGTGAAGGTGGGCGGCGTCGTCACCAAGGGCCAGGTGCTCGCGAAGGTCGATCGCCGCCGCTACGAGGCGACTGTGCGCCAGGCCGCCGCCGCGCTCGCCGCCACCAAGTCGGAGATCGCCGGCGTGCAGGTCGACATCGACCGCCTCACCCGCGAGCTCGAGCGCGTGCAGGGCCTCGTCACCAAGGGCCTCGCGTCCCAGGCGGAGGCCGAGCGGTCGATGTCGGATCTCGCCTCGGCGAACTCGCGTCGCGCCGCCCAGGCCGATCGCGCGGCCCAGGCCCAGGCCGTGCTCGACGAGTCGCAGAACAACCTCGCCAAGACGACCCTCTTCTCGCCCATCGACGGCAACGTGATCGAGCTGACCCGCGAGGTCGGCGAGCGCGTCCGCGGCTCCGACTTCAATGAAGACGTGGTGATGACGCTCGCCGCGCTCCACACCATGGAAGTGAAGATCGAGGTCGGCGAGCACGAGGTGGTGCACCTCAAGATCGGTCAGAAGGCCGACATCAAGATCGACGCCTTCGACGGCCAGACCTTCGAGGGCACGGTGGTGGAGATCGCCCAGAAGGCCCTCATCCGCAACCCGGGCACCGAGCAGGAGACGACGTCCTTCCCCGTCACCGTGGCGCTCGTCGCCAAGCCCGACGGGGTGCTCCCCGGCATGAGCGCCGAGGTGAAGGTCACCGCCGACCAGCGCGACTCGACCATCATCGTGCCGGTGCAGGCGGTCACCGTGCGCCCCGAGCGCTCGCTGACCGACACCGCGGCGAACGTCGAGGGCAACAAGCTCTCGGCGCCGAAGAAGGGCGAGACCTTCGCCAAGGTCGTCTTCGTCACCGACGCGGACAAGAAGGTGCACCCCCGCCGGGTGAAGACCGGCATCTCGTCGGACACCGACATCGAGATCCTCGAGGGCCTCAACGAGGGCGACGAGATCATCGAGGGCCCCTACCGCACCCTCGCCAAGGACCTGAAGGACGGCGATCTCGTGGAAGAGCAGAAGGGCCCGGGCGGCGGCGGTGGCAAGGGCCCCGGCGGTCGCGGCAAACGCGGTGGCTGACGTGAGGCGCCGATGCTGATCGAACTCGAGAACATCGCCCGCGAGTACACCGTCGGCGGCGAGCTCGTTCGCGCGCTCGACGGAGTGAGCATCGGCATCGAGCGCGGCGAGTGGGTGGCGATCATCGGCCAGTCGGGCTCGGGCAAGTCGACGCTGATGAACGTGATCGGCTGCCTCGACACCCCCACGCGCGGTTCGTACCGCCTCAACGGGAAAGACGTCGCCCACATGAGCGACGACGAGCTGGCCGGCATCCGCAACAAGGAGATCGGCTTCATCTTCCAGAACTTCCAGCTGCTGCCGCGCGAGACCGCGCTGGCCAACGTGGAGCTCCCGCTGGTGTACCGCGGAGTGCACGCCAAGCAGCGCCGCGAGCGGGCGGTGCTCGCCCTGCAACAGGTGAAGCTCGAGCCGCGCATGCACCACAAGCCGACCGAGCTGTCGGGTGGTCAGCGTCAGCGCGTGGCCATCGCCCGCGCGCTCGCGGGCGATCCGTCCCTGCTCCTCGCCGACGAGCCCACGGGCAACCTCGACTCCGGGACCGGCGAAGAGATCGTCAAGCTGTTCGAAGAGCTCCACACCGCCGGGCACACCATCATCCTCGTGACCCACGAGCCGCGGCTGGCCGCCCGGTGTCCCCGCGCGATCCGCCTGAGCGACGGCAAGGTCGTCGGCGACGGCCCGGGCGCGAAGATCGCGTTCCTCGACGTGCCCCAGGCGCCCGCCCCGGTGCCAGCATGAGCCTGCGCATCGACCTGGTGGAAGGCATGCGCATCGCGGTGCGCTCGCTGGCCAACCACCGGCTGCGCACGCTGCTCACCACGGTGGGCGTGGGCATCGGCGTGGCGACGCTCCTGGCGATCCTCGGCATCACCCAGGGCATGGACACCAGCTTCCAGGCCCAGCTCGCCAGCCTCGGCAGCTCGAGCGTGTACATCGCCAAGCACCCCTGGGTGCAGATGGGCAACTGGTGGGAGTTCCGCGGGCGCAAGAACCTCACCCTCGATCACCTCGAGGCCGTGCGCCGCGAGTGCACCTACTGCGGCGCGGTGGTGCCGGTGCTCGACGAGAACGACGACGTGGAGTTCATGGGCCACACGCTCAACTTCGTGTCGATCACCGGCTCGACCGCCGAGTACCTCACCGTCGCCGGTTTCTCGACCACCGCGGGCCGCTTCATCACCGACGCCGACAGCGAGGGCCGGCGCCAGGTCGCGGTGATCGGCACCGACATCGCCGACACCTTCTTCCCCGATGGGCTCGACCCCATCGGCTCGAGCATCCGCGTCGCGGGCAAGCCGTTCACGGTGGTAGGCGTGCTCTCCCGCAAGGGGAAGATCCTCGACCAGAGCCAGGACCTCGCGGTGATCATCCCGTTCAACACCTTCAAGGCCTTCTTCAAGGGCCGCCGATCGATCGACATCGGCATCCAGGTGCTCAACCCCGAGGACATGGACAAGGCCGAGGATCAGCTGGTGGGCATCTTGCGGCGCGCACGGCAGACGCCTCCCGAGAAGCCCGACGACTTCGCGATCAACAAGCCCGAGCAGCTCGCCGCGACCTACGAGCAGCTCACCGGGGCGCTCTACGGCGTGGCCGTCGGCATCGGCTTCATCACCCTGCTGGTGGGCGGCATCGGCATCATGAACATCATGCTGGTCTCGGTGCGCGAACGGACGCGGGAGATCGGCATTCGCCGCGCGCTCGGCGCCACCAAGCGCACGATCATCACCCAGTTCGTCCTCGAGGCGACGCTGGTCTCGGCCATCGGCGGCGCGCTCGGCACGCTGGTGGGTCTCGGCGGCGCGAAGATCGTCAGCCTGGTCACGCCCCTGGCGGCGACCGTCAAGCCGGGCACCATCTTCTTCGGCATCGGCTTCGCCGCCCTGGTGGGTCTGGTGTTCGGCATCTGGCCGGCCGCGCGCGCCGCCAACCTCGACCCCGTCGAAGCGCTGAGGGACGAATGATCCGCGCGTTCTTCGACAACCTCGGGCTCGCCTTCGGCACCTTCGTGGCCCACCCGCTGCGCACGTTGCTGACGCTGCTGGGCATCGTGATCGGCGTCTCGACGGTGATGACCATGATGGCGCTGCTCGAGGGCCTGCGCGTCAAGGTGAACAAGGACTTCAGCCAGCTCGGCGCCAACGTCTTCCGCGTCGACAAGTGGCCCCAGGGCTTCCGCTTGGGCGGAGGCCAGATGGACTGGAACAAGATCGCCAAGCGGCCCTCGCTCACGGTGGCCGACAAGCGCGCCCTGGCCGAGCAGTGCCCCTCGGTGCTGCGCACGGCGGCGTCGTCGTGGCAGCCGGCGCAGAAGGTCCGCACCGCGAACTCCGAGACGCAGCCCAGCGTGTTCATCATCGGGGCCACCGTGGAGTACCCCGAGACCTCAGGCATCACCGTCGCCTCGGGCCGCATGTTCAACGACGGGGAGGAGATGGACGGCCGGCGCGTGGCGGTGCTCGGGCCCGACGTGTCCGACAAGCTGTTCCCCTCCCTCGATCCCATCGGGCAGGAGGTGCGCCTCAAGGGCCGGCCCTACACGGTGATCGGCGTGATGGAGCGCCGCGGCAAGTTGCTGGGCATGTTCAACCTCGACAACCAGGTGATCGTGCCCATGTCGACGTTCCTCTCGGCCTACGGGAAGCGACGCGGCGTCTCGGTCAGCATCGAGGCGAACGACAAGGAGAGCGTCGACAAGGCGATGGAGGAGGTCAGCCGCGTGCTCCGGCAGCGCCGCGGGGTCGAGCCGATGGACGACAACAACTTCGAGGTCTCGACCAACGAGTCGATGGCCAAGTCCCTCAACGATCTCTCGAACGTGGTGACGGCCGCGACCTTCGCGGTCTGCATTCTCTCGTTGATCGTCGGAGGCATCGGCATCTTGAACATCATGCTGGTGTCGGTGACCGAGCGGACGCGGGAGATCGGCATCCGCAAGGCGCTCGGGGCGCGGAAGAACCGCATCCTCATGCAGTTCGCCACCGAGGCCGTGGTGCTCTCGCTGGTGGGCGGGGTGATCGGCATCGGCATCGGCTTCGGCCTGGCCTTCCTCGGTCGGTGGACCTTCG
>JBBRUE010000629.1:0-4642 GCA_038248085.1 Myxococcales bacterium
CGCTGCGCGGCGAGCTCAACATCCGCCGCACCTTCGGCATGCTGAACAGCGCGATGTTCGAGCTGAAGACCGAGAAGGACGCGAAGGGCCGCCCGACGACCTGGATCTTTACTGGGGGCGGCTGGGGCCACGGCGTCGGCATGTGCCAAACGGGGGCGATCGGTCGTGCGGAGGCGGGCCAGACCTACCGCCAGATCCTCGAGCACTACTTCAATGGGGCTCAGGTCGCCCGAATCTACTGATTTCACTCGTTCTTTCGGCCGGGTCGGTGGCTGCGAGGAAACGGGCGGGGTCGTTATGATGTTGAACCCTTGATGCTCGTGCCCCGCCCCCAGCGAACGCACCACACCGGCCGCCGGGCGGCGTGGCTCGCGCTCGTCTTCGGCCTGACGCTGCTGGTGCACGCGGGGTTGGTCGGCCTCGTGGTGCTCTCCTCCCTGATCAAGTGGGACGTGAAGGATCGCGCGCGCGCGTTGAAGCAGGGCCCCTCGAAGCCGGTCGTGCTGCGGGGCCTCACCAACGAGCAGTTCAACAAGAACCGCGGGCCCTCCGCTTCGGCGATCCGCGACGAGCGCAAGGTGTTGGCGAAGAAACCGGAGGCGAAGAAGGAAGAGGAGAAGAAGCCGCCCGAGAAGATGCCGGAAGGGCAGATCGTCGACGTGGCCCCGGGGAACGACCAGGTCGATCCGAAAGCGAAATACGTCTCCGAGACGAACAACGTTGCGAAGAAGGAGACCCGCGCCAAAGAGCAGAGCGCCTTCTACCGGAACGCGATGCCCCAGCGGACGGCCCCGCAGAAGGCTGACGGCAACGGGACCTCCCAGGCGGAGAAGGCGCAGGTCGCGGGCAACAACGGCATCGGCGACGACGATCGTCCCCTCAAGGAGGCGACCGCTCCGAAGCTGGCGATGCAGGTGCCCGACATCAAGAAGCGCCAGGAGGTCGCGCTCAAGAACACCTCGCTCGAGGGCCCGGGGGTCGCGGTGAGCAACCGCGACGAGGCGCAGGAGCTCAAGGGCAACTCCGAGCGGCTCAACCTCGTGCCCGGTTCGGTGAACCAGGGCGAAGACGTCTCGGCCGGTCGCGTCGGCCAGGCCGGGGCGCTCAACCTGATGCCCTCGGCGGCGGTGCTCGACAAGATCACCGGCGCCGCCCCCAACGATCACCTCAAGGACGTGGACGAGGGCGACGGCACCTACCTGAGCACCCGGGAGTGGAAGTTCGCGAGCTTCTTCAACCGCGTGAAGCAAAGCGTGGGGCAGCAGTGGAGCCCGACCGATCAGCTTCGACTGCGGGACCCGACCGGCCAGATCTACGGAGGCCGCGATCGCTACACCATCCTCACCGTCACCCTCGATGGCACCGGCCGCCTCAAGGACGCCTTCGTCGACAAGTCGAGCGGCCTCGACTTCCTCGACCTCGAGGCGGTCAAGGCCTTCGAGCGCGCCCAGCCCTTCCCCAACCCGCCGCCGGGCATCCTGGCGACCGATCAGACCGTGCGCTTTCAGTTCGGCTTCTACCTCGAGCTGGCGGGGCGCCCGGGCATGCGGTTGTTCCGCTCGTCGCAGTGACCCCGACGTGAGATGAGCGGGCCGTGACCGAATCGACCCCTCACGAAAAGCTCGTCGTCCGCCACGCCGCGGTGCGCAGCGTGCTGTGGTGGATCCTCCTCGCGAACTGGGCGGTCGCGGTGCTCAAGCTGGCGCTGGGCCTCTACGCGAACAGCACGGCGATGACGGCCGATGGGCTGCACTCGTTCATCGACGGGGCGAGCAACATCGTGGGCCTGGTGGCGATGCACTACGCCGCCCAGCCGGCCGATGAAGATCACCCCTACGGGCACCAGAAGTACGAGGCCCTCGCGTCGTTGGCGATCGGCGTGATGATCGGCATGGGCGTGCTCGAGCTGGGGCGCATGGCCTTCAACGCGATCATCAACGACGTGCACCCCGCGGTCGGCCCGTTGCAGATCGCGGTGATGGTCGGCACGCTGCTGGTGAACCTCGCGGTCACCCGCTACGAGTCCGCGCGCGGGCGCGAGCTCCACAGCGCGCTGCTGCTGGCAGACGCCTCGCACACCATGTCCGACGTCTACGTCACGCTGGCGGTGATCCTCTCACTCGGGCTCACCTGGCTGGGCGTGGGCCGGGCCGACGGCGTGGTGGCGCTGGGGGTGCTGGTGTTCGTCGCGTACACGGGGTGGCAGATCATCCGCCAGTCGGTCGGCATTCTCGCGGACTCGGTGCGGGTCAACCCGGCGAAGGTCCGCGATCTGCTCGCGCAGGTGCCCGGGCTCAAAGCGGCGCAGGCGATCCGCAGCCGCGGCCTCGAGGGCAGCGTGTACGTCGACCTGGTGATCCACGTCGACCCGGCGATCACCGTGAAGCTGGCCCACGACGTGGCCGACGACGTCGAGGCGCGGATCATGGCCGCGTACCCCGAGGTCGTCGACGTGGTGGTGCACGTCGAACCGGCACCCTGACCGCTGGCGCAGCTCAGTCGTTCGGCGTGCCTGCAGGCAGGCGCACTTCGAACGACGAGCCCTTGCCGATCTGCGTCTTGCAGGTGACTGAGCCGCCGTGCTCCTTGGCGATCTTCTTCACGATCGCCAGGCCCAGGCCGGTGCCGTGCTTCTTGCCCGAGGTGACGAACGACTCGAACAGCCGGTCGGCGATCTCGGGGGGAATGCCCGGGCCGTTGTCCTTCGCGCGGAAGACGATCTCGTCGCCCTCGCGCTCGACCGAGAAGAGGAAGCGCCCCCCCCCGGGCATCGCGTCGATGGCGTTGCGCGCGAGGTTGAAGATCACCCGCTTGATCTTGCTCTCGTCGAAGCGCGCCGCGCCGGTGTAGCCGCTGTGGATCTTGAGTTCGACCTTCGAGCCAGCGAACTCCTGCTGGAGCTGTTCGGTGAGCTCGCGCATGAACACGTGCATGAACACGCGGCGCACGAAGACGACCTTTTCCCCGCGCACGAAGGCGAGCGTCTCCTGCTGCATGTTCGAGATGTGCTGGAGCTGGGTGAGGATCTGCGCCGACATCTCGGCGCGCAACACCTTGTCTTCCTCATCGGCCATCATCTCGGCGTAGCCACCGACCACCGTGAGGGGCGTGCGGAGATCGTGCAGCACGCCGCTGAGCATCTGCCCGATGGTGGCCAGCCGCGACTTGCGCTCCACTTCCTCCTGCGACTGTCGGCGCTGCAGCGCGCGGCCTACCTGGCCCGCGAGCAAGACCGCGAGGCGCTCGTCTTTCTCGCTGAAGCCGCCCTTCTTGTTGAGCAACTCGAGGGCGCCGAAGGTCTTGTTGCCCGCGCTCACCGGCACGCAGAGCACGGCCCCGGTGGTGAGGCCGAGCTTCCTGGCGATCGAACGATCGTAGAACTCCGATTCCTCGGCGTGCTTCACCCGGACGATCTCGTTGCTCTCGGCGACCCGCCCGGCGATGCCCTGCCCCGCCTTGAGCCGCAGCGACACCAGCGCCTCTGAGCGCTCGCCCTTCGCCGTGCGGAAGAAGAGGCTGTCGCGATCCTCTTCCGCCAGCAAGATGCTCCCCGCCCGGGCGCCGAGGCGCTCCATGGCGATCTCGAGGATCCGCTCGACGAGATCGGTCTGCGCCGACGACGACGAGACGGCCTTCTCGACCTCGTACAGTGCGTCGAGATCACTCACCCGCTGGGCGAGCTCGTCGCGGCCGCGCTTGAGTTCCTCGACCAGCAGCACGTTGTCGAGCACCGCGGCGACCTGGGTGGCGACCCCCTCCACCAGCACCCGGTCTTCCGCGGTGAAGGCGTCGACGCGGCGATCGAGCACCTGCAGCACGCCGAGCACCCGGCCGCTCACGTGGCGCAGCGGCGTGGCGATGATCGACCGCGTGCGAAAGCCCGACTGCCGATCGATCTCCGCGTTGAAGCGCGCGTCGCCGTACGCATCCCCCAGCAGCAGGGTGCGGCCGGTGGTGAAGACGTGGCCCGCGATGCCCGCGGAGTCGGCGATGCGGATGTCCTTCAGTGAGGCGCCCTTGAGGACCCGGCCCCACAGCTCGCGACGATCGCCGTCGTGCATGAACAGCGTGGCGGCCTCCGCGTGCAGCAGGCCGGTGAGGCGCTCCATCACCGCCTGGAGCAACTGGTCGACGTCACGCGCCGACGAGACCTGGGTGCCGACCTCGATGAGCGCCGAGAAGCGCTCCGCCTGGCGCGCCACGGTGGCCTCGAGTTCGTGGAGCTTCGTCGCCACCCCGCTCGACTGGCTCGGGGTCTGGGTGCGCGTCGTGCCGCGGGCAGGTCGTTCCATCGTCATCTCCTCAGTGGGCCTCGGCCCATGAACGACCCAGCCCCACGTCCACCACCAGCGGCACCTTGAGCGTGGCCACCGACGTCATCACCTGCTTCGCCACCAGGCTCAGCCGCGACGCCTCGCCCTCGGGGCACTCGAAGAGCAGCTCGTCGTGCACCTGCAGGAGCATTCGCCCCTCGAAACGCTCTTCGGGCAACCGCCGGTCGAGCACCAGCATGGCACGCTTCACCAGGTCGGCCGCGGTGCCCTGAATCGGCATGTTGATCGCCGCGCGTTCGGCGGCCATCGACACCTGGCGGTTGCGCGAGACGAGGTCAGGCATGTAGCGCCTCCGGCCGAAGATCGAC
>JBBRUE010000630.1:0-4638 GCA_038248085.1 Myxococcales bacterium
CGGCGGCCGGAAGCGCTGACCCAATCGTCGCTCCCTCTCTCCGCGGGGGGAGAGGGCAGTTCTCTCAGCCGCGGGCGCGCAGTGCGCTGACGATCATGCGCGAGGCCGGGCTGCGGTTGAGCGTGTAGAAATGAATCCCCGGCACGCCGCGCGCGAGGAGTTCCGAGCACTGGAGCGTGGCGTGAGCGACCCCGAGCTGCATTACCGCCTGGGGATCGTCCTTCACCTTCTCCAGTTCCAACTGCAGCCGCATCGGCACCGTCGCGCCGCACATGCGCACGAAGCGGTGCACCTGCTCGTAGTTGGTGATCGGCATGATGCCCGGCACGATCGGCGCGTTCATGCCCAGCCGCCGCGCCCGCTCGACGAAGTCGAAGTAGAACGCGTTGTCGAAGAAGAGCTGGGTGATCACGAAGTCCCCGCCCTCGTCGACCTTCGCCTTGAGGTGCTGGAGGTCGGCCTCGCGCGTCGACTCGAGGTGGCCCTCGGGGTTGCCGGCCACGCCGACCGAGAAGCCGAGATCCCGCTCGCGGATGAAGGCGACCAGCTCGCTGGCGAAGGAGAACCCGCCCTCAGGCTTCACGAAGGTCTTCTCGCCCTTCGGCGGATCACCGCGGAGCGCGAGCACGTTGTCGATGCGCGCCGCCGCGAGGCGATCGAGCACGGCGGCGATCTCGTCCTTGGTGTGGCCGACGCACGTGAGGTGCGCCATCGCCTCGATGCCGGTGCGCTCCTTGATGTGCGTGACCAACTCGATGGTGCGATCGCGCGTGCTTCCGCCGGCGCCGTAGGTCACCGACACGAAGCCGGGCTCGAGGGAACGGAGATCTTCTAGCGTCTCCCAGAGTTGCTTCTCGCCCTCGGGTGTCTTCGGGGGAAAGAACTCGAATGAGAAGCACGGCCTGGAGGGGTTCAACCGCGTCCGGATCTTCACCCGGCTTTCTTCTCACGTTGAAGAAAGTGCGTCACTGGGTATGGTGCCCGCGGTTCTTTACCCCGAGGAAAACGATGCCGCGCTCCACACCGCTCAACGCCGCCCACCGCAAACTGGGAGGCCGGATGGTCGACTTCGCCGGCTGGGACATGCCCGTGCAGTACACCGGCGTCGTCCAGGAACACGAGCTGGTCCGCACCGGTTGCGGCCTCTTCGACGTCAGCCACATGGGCGAGATCGAGTTCAAGGGGCCCGGCGCGCTCGAAGAAGCCAACCGCCTCATCACCAACGATCTCTCGAAGGCGGTCGACGGCCAGGCGCTCTATGCGGGGCTCCTCAACGAGAAGGGTGGCTTCGTCGACGACATCGTCGCGTACCGCTTCTCACCCGAGCACATCTTCATCTGCGTCAACGCGTCGAACGCCGACAAGGACTTCGCGTGGATGCTCTCGAACGCGAAGACGGTGAAGCCGGTCAACCGCAGCGAGGACTACGCGCAGATCGCGGTGCAGGGCCCGAAGGCCTTCGGTGTCGTGCAGAAGATCTGTGGGAAGACGCTCGAGGGCGTCGGCACCTACCGCTTCACCACCGGCGAAGTCGCGGGCGTGCCGTGCATCATCTCGCGCACCGGCTACACCGGCGAAGACGGCTTCGAGCTCTACTGCCCACCGAACCAGGCGGAGAAGCTCTGGTACGCGCTGCTCGAGGCCGGCAAGGACGTCGGCGCGGCCCCCGCGGGCCTCGGCGCCCGTGACTCGCTGCGCACCGAGATGAAGTACGCGCTCTACGGCAACGACATCGACGACGTCCACACGCCGCTCGAGGCGGGCCTGGGCTGGATCGTCAAGCTCGACAAGACCGACTTCATCGGCAAGTCGGTCCTCGTGGCGCAGAAGGCCGCGGGCGTACCGCGCAAGCTGGTGGGCTTCGAGATGACGGAGCCGGGAATTCCGCGCTCGCACTACGCGATCCTCAAAGACGGTCAGAAGGTCGGCGAGGTCACCAGCGGCACGATGGGCCCCTCGATCAAGAAGGCCGTCGGCATCGGCTACGTGCCGACCGCGCTCTCCGCGGAAGGCAGCACGTTCCACATCGACATCCGCGGGCGTCCGGTAGCGGCGCGCGTGGTGAAGACCCCGTTCTACAAGAAGGCCTGAAGAGGACTACGCACATGAGCAACTACCCGAGCGAACTCAAGTACACGAAGGACCACGAGTGGGCGAAGAAGGCCGGCTCCAACGTCGTCGTGGGTGTCAGCTGGCACGCGCAGGACGCCCTGGGCGCGGTGGTCTACGTCGAGCTCCCCAAGGTGGGCACCGTCGTCAAGGCGCACGCGACGTTCGGCGTGATCGAGTCGACCAAGGCCGTCTCCGAGCTCTTCGCGCCCATCTCGGGCAAGGTGACGAAGATCAACGACGCCGTGGTCAACAACCCCGGTTCGGTCAACGAGGATCCGTACGGCTCGTGGCTGATCGAAGTCGAGCCCTCGGCCCCCGCGGAGTTCGACGCGCTGCTCGACCAGGCGACCTACGTGAAGTCGGTCGACGCCGCGCACTGAGCCATGCGGCGCGCCCTCTACGCCGGCTCGTTCGATCCCACGACGAACGGGCACATGTGGGTGGTGGACCAAGGGGCGCGGCTCTTCGACGAGCTGATCGTCGTCGTCGGCCAGAACCCGCAGAAGAAGGGCGCCTGGACCATCGAGGAGCGCGTCTCGATCCTCTCCGAGTGCTGCGCGCACCTGCCGAACGTTCAGGTGCGCCGCTTCGATGGGCGCTACCTGGTGCGTGTGGCCGCGGAGCTCGGCGCGAAATACCTCCTGCGCGGCGTGCGCAACGCGACGGACTTCGGCTACGAGCAGACCATCCGCAACGTGAACGGCGATCTCGAGCCGTCGGTGGAGACGGTGTTCTTCGTCACGCCGCGCGAGCTGGCCGAGGTCAGCTCTTCGACGGTGCGGGGCATGGTGGGCTTCGAGGGTTGGCAAGACGTGGTGAAGCGCTACGTGCCGGCGCCGGTCTTCGCGCGGATGACGAAGGTCAAGTGATCGTCGGCCTGACCGGCGCGGTCGGGGCAGGGAAGTCGACGCTCGCCGGTCTGCTGGTGGCCCGGGGCTTCGGGGTGCTCGACGTCGATGTCGTCGCGGCCGACGCGGCGAGGTCGCTGGGTCTCGCGCCGGCCGCGGTGCTGGCCGAGCTGCTCACCGACGGGCCCCGCCGAGCGGAGTTCGAGACCATGTTGATCCCCGAGGTGAAGCGCCGGGTTCACGCGTGGTGCGAGGCGGCGCTCGGGGGCCCCGCGGTGATCGACTCTGCGTTGCTCTTCGAACACGGCCTCGACGCGCTCTGCTCGGTGACCATCTGCCTGCGCTGCCCTGCCGACGAGCGCCGCGCCCGGGTCGGGCGACGTCAGACCACCAGCGCGAAACACTTCGACCGCATCGAAGCGTCCCAGCTCAGCGAGGCGAACAAGGCCGCCCGCGCCACCCACGTGGTGTGGACCAACCAACCGTTGGAGGAGGTCGCCCGGCAACTGGCGGCCGCGCTCGGGCTCGCGGCGTAATTCGCCGAACCCGTTGAATCAAAGTCACTTATGTCCCGCGGGAGAAGGTGGCTCAGGGCGGCGGCGAAGCGGTAGAAGCCGCTCGCCATGCTCGAGTTCATCGATACCTTTCTCCGTCGTCACGTCGGCCCTTCCTCGAAGGACATCGAGGAGATGCTCACGGTCAACCAGGCGCCGTCGCTCGACGCGCTGATCGACCAGACCGTGCCCACACAGATCCGCGTGAAGAAGCCGCTCGCGGTGCCCGCGGCGAAGGGCGAGAGCGAGTTGCTCGCGGAACTCAAAGGCATCGCCGACCAGAACCAGGTCTTCAAGAGCTTCATCGGCGCCGGCTACTACGACACCATCACCCCCGGCGTGGTGCTGCGGAACGTGCTGCTCAACCCGGGCTGGTACACCGCGTACACGCCGTACCAGGCGGAGATCGCCCAGGGCCGCCTCGAGGCGCTGCTCAACTACCAGACGATGATCGGCGACCTCACCGGCCTGCCCATCAGCAACGCGTCGCTGCTCGACGAGGGCACTGCGGCGGCCGAAGCGATGCATATGCTCCAGTCGGCCGGCAAGGACACCGACGGCAAGGCGTTCTTCGTCAGCACCCTCTGCCACCCGCAGACGATCGCCGTGGTGCAGACCCGCGCCAAGCCCCTGAACATCGAGGTCATCGTCGGCGACCACGCCACCTTCGACTTCAACAAGAAGTGCTTCGGCGCCCTGGTGCAGAACCCCGCCACCGACGGCGGGGTTCACGACTACCGACCGTTCATCGAGAAGGCCCACGCGAGCGGCTCGCTCGTCGTGATGGCGACCGACCTGCTCGCGCTCACCACGATCACCCCTCCCGGTGAGATGGGCGCCGACGTCGCCATCGGTTCTGCGCAGCGCTTCGGCGTCCCGATGGGCTTCGGGGGCCCGCACGCGGCCTTCATGGCCACCAAGCCGGAGTACGTGCGTTCCATGCCGGGCCGCCTCATCGGCGTCTCCGTGGATGCGCACGGCCACATGGCGCTCCGCATGGCCCTGGGCACCCGCGAGCAACACATCCGCCGAGAGAAGGCGACGTCGAACATCTGCACCGCCCAGGTGCTGCTCGCCGTGATGGCCTCGATGTACGCCGTCTACCACGGGCCCGCGGGCCTCAA
>JBBRUE010000631.1:0-4622 GCA_038248085.1 Myxococcales bacterium
GCACAGGCGTTTGGGTCGCCGTGGCGACCTTCTCGAGGCGCTTGAGGTCTTCGCCGGCGACGTATTCCATCTCGATGTAGTGAACGTTTTGCTCGACGCCGAACTCGTTGATGCGGGCGATGTTCGGGTGATCGAGGCGCATGGTGATCTTCGCCTCGTCGCGGAACATGGTGAAGAACTCTTCGTCTTCGACCAGGTGCGGGAGAATGCGCTTGAGCACGACGAGCTTCTCGAAGTCGTCTTCGCCCTTCTTGGCGAGCAGGACCTGCCCCATGCCACCGGAGGCGATCTTCTTCAGCAGCTGGTAGCGCCCGAAGGGGATGCCCATGAAGAGGAGAACAGTGTACCCGCCGGGGAGGTTCCCGCGGAGGGATCTCTTCGGGATCCTTCGGTGAACGAGGGGTTCAGCTCTTCAACTTGTAGCCGACGCGCAGCAGCTGCCACGCGGTGACCGTCGAGCCCACCGCGAGCACCAGCAGCAACCCCAGCCCGAGCGGCGAGCCCTGGGGCAGCCCGAGCATGCCCGCGCGCAGCCCCTCGACCATGTGCACCACCGGGTTGAACAGGCTGATGGTGCGGAACGGCTCGGGCAGGTGGCGCACCGAGTAGAAGACGCCGCCGAGGAAGGTCAGCGGCATCATCAGGAACGTGGGGAAGAAGTTGATCTGCTCGAACTTCTCCGCCCAGATGCCCGCGACGAGGCCGAGCATCGCGAACACGTAGGCCGAGAGCAGCAGGAAGACGATCGTCCCGCCGAGGTTCACCAGGTGGGCGCCGGTGAAGAGCAGCGCCACCACCCAGGTGAGCAGGCCCACCAGCAGGCCGCGCGTCATCGCGCCCGAGATGAAGCCGATGAGCAGCTCGAGCGGCCCGAGCGGGGCGACGAGCAGGTCGACCAGGGTGCCCTGGATCTTGGTGATGAAGAACGAGCTCGAGGCGTTGAGGAACGCGTTGTTCGCGATGCCGAGGAAGACGAGCCCGGGCACGATGTACTGGATGTAGGGCACGCCCTCGATCTCGCTCTGGCGCCCGCCGAGCGTGTAGGCGAACACCACGAAGTACAGCGAGGTGCTGATCAGCGGCTGCAGCACGGTCTGGCCCGGCACCCGGAGAAAGCGGCGGACCTCCTTCATGAAGAGCGTCTTCGCCCCGATGACGTTCATGACGCGCGCTCCCCCTTCAACACCCGCAGCATGATGTCTTCGAGCTTCGCCGGCTGCATCGCCACGTCGGTCACCGGGAGCCCCGCGGCGAAGAGCGCGGCCATCACCTGCGCGCAGGTCTGGGTGTCGGCGCGCTCGGTGAAGGTGACCGAGAGCTGGTCCGCCGCGAGGGTGCCGGTGAGCCCGGCGGGGAGCGCACTGACCTTCGCAGAGAACCGCACCGTGAGGCTGCGCTCGCCCAGCCGCTTCATCAACGCGGTCTTCTCTTCGAGCAGCAGCAGCTTGCCGTTGTCGATCACGCCCACCCGGTCGGCGAGCTCTTCGGCTTCTTCGAGGTAGTGCGTGGTGAGCACCACCGTGGTGCCCTCGGCCTTGAGCTTGCGCACGTAGTTCCACAGGTCGCGCCGGAGCTCGACGTCGACGCCCGCGGTGGGCTCGTCGAGGAACACCAGCTTCGGCCGGTGCACCAGGGCCTTGGCGATGAGGAGCCGCCGCTTCATGCCGCCCGAGAGCGCGCGCGTCTGCGCCTCGGCCTTCGAGGTCAGCGAGAGGGCGGCGAGGAGCTCGTCGACCCGCGCGTCGTCCTGCTTCTGGCCGAAGTACCCCTGCTGAATGCGCAGCGACTCGCGCACGGTGAAGAAGGGGTCGAAGTTGATCTCCTGCGGCACCAGCCCGATGCGGTAGCGCGGCGAGATGGGGTCGCGATCGAGGTCCTGGCCGAAGAGCGAGATGCGGCCGCTGGTCTTGCGCACCAGCCCGCACGCGGTGCCGATGAGCGTGGTCTTGCCCGCGCCGTTGGGGCCGAGGAGACCGAAGATCTCGCCCGCTTCGATCTTCAACGACACGCCGTCGAGCGCACGCGCCGTGCCGTACTGTTTGACGAGGTTCTCCACCTCGAGCACCGGAGCCATCGCTGCCCTCTGGCACTTCGTCGGGGCTGGCGGAAGACAAAGCAGCGCTCGAAGCGGGTTGAGTTGGGCAAGCCGGGAGCGCTGCTGTAGATCGCCGAGGCCCGTCCCATGAAGAACACCGCCCTCCTCCTCGTCGCCGTGCTCGCCCTGGGCGCCACGCCTGCTCGCGCTGAAGTCGCACCGGGGAAGCCGCGTGGCTTTCTCTCCGGCCTCGGCCTGGGGCTCCTCATCGGGGGGCTGACCGGGGGGGGCGTGGGCGTCGCCGGGGTGGTGGCGGCCTCGGACGCGAACTTGAAGATGGCGGCGTTCCCGATGCCCATCCCCGCGGCGGAAGTGGCGGCGTTCGACGCGATGCGCAGCCGTGCGAGCAGCGGCAACACCCAGGCGATCGTCGGCTTTCTTCTCGGAGGCCTCGCGCTGGCCGGGGGCATCACCTGTCTTGTCATCGATGGGCTCGGGCCGTCGACCACGGTGACCTTCGCCCCCACCGTGGGTGGCGGGACGTTCGTCTTCAGCGCGCGGTTCTGAGCCTTCGCGTCAATCGCACGCGTCGTCGAGACCGCGCGGCGAGACGATGGCCGGGCCCGCAGTCGTGCCGACCCCCGCGAGGAAGCAGCCGACCTGCGCGCCCGTCGAGGCGACGTCGAACACCACGTAGTGCCCCAGCTCGAACGGCGTCTGTAGCTGCACCGTGCCCGCGGTGACGCCGTTGAAGTTGTTGCGCAGCGGGTACCCGGTCGTCGTGCCCCGGCCGTCGAGGCGCAGGGTGCGCGGCAGGGTCGGGTCGAGCTCGTCGCCGAGCAGCGTGGTGCCCAGCGCGCCGCCGATCGCCGCCTGGGCGCCAGGGTGGAAGTAGCCGTCGATGAGCCCCTGCGGGAGGAACCACGGCTTGGGCACCTGGCCCTCGTACGGCTCGCGCGTCACGTGCCTCGCCTTGGCCACCGGGTCGGTCGCGTCCCACAGTGACTGGAAGGCGTGGAGCAGCGGGTGGGCGCGGTCGAGCGACTCGCCGGTCTTGAAGCCGAGGAGCAGCTCGAGCGTGGTGCGGAGGTTCACCGGGTGCGTGGTCTCGGTGGCGACCTCGATGAGCAACCCCCCGGCGCCCGAGAAGACGTAGCCCTTGATGCGCGGGTCCACCGTCGCCACCGGGATGCCGATGGTCGAACCCATCGAGTGACCCATCGCCGAGAGGCGCGACATGTCGACGCGCGTGGTGCCGCCGGCCGGCCGCGGCAGCTCGAGGGCGGGGAGCAGGCGGGTCAGGTACACCGCCTCCATCGCGGCCACCGACATGCTGTCGACGGTGGAGTCGATGTCGCCGAACAAGTCGTACAGCTTGAGGCCGGTGGTGTCAGGCGGCGTGTCGCGGTCTCCGTGCAGGGGGAAGTCGAAGCCCATCGTCGCGATGCCGCGGCGCGCGAGGTACGCCGAGGGGCCGCTGCCCAGCGGCGGTTCGCCCTGTTGATCGCGGGGGGCGGTGGGCGCGAGCGGTCCGCGGTCCATCACCTCGCGGTACTCGCCGCCGCTGCCGTGGAAGTAGACGGTGAGCGGCTGGCCCGCGGCGGGCGGCGCCGACTTCGGCATCGCGATGGAGAGCCGCACCGACTGCGTGCCCTGCTGCACCGGCGTCTGGCCGTCGCTGCTCCACACCACGCGGCCCTTGCCCGGGCGGGGCCCCGACTGCACGTGCGGCACGAGGTAGCGCGCGCTGTAGAGGACGTAGTCGGGGTACGTGTCGAGCACCGTCCACGGCTGCTCGAGCACCGGCGCGGGCAGCGTCTCGACCCAGGCCGCGAGCTTCTTGAGCGTCGCGTTGGGGTCGATGGTGCGGAACACCGTGCCGCCGATGACCTTCGAGCGGCTGAGGTGCGCGGTGTCGAGGAATGAGCGCAGCGGGGCGAGCGCCGCCTTCGCGCGCGCGTCGGCGGTCGGCAGTTGCTCGAGCGCGTCGTGGAACGCACGGCTCGCGCCCAGCGGCTTGCCGGCGGTGTCCTTGAGGCCGTCGAGCAGCACCACCGCGTAGAGCGTGTTCTCCCGCCGCGGGAAGCCCTGCACCGGGGTGACGGCGAGCATCGAGGCCGGGCGGTAGGTGATGGCCTCGGCGGTGAACGACGAGTCGACGGGGATGCGCTTGCCGTACTCGGGTGAGTCGGGGTCGATGTTGATGAACTGCACCGCCGCATCGAGGGTGAGCGTCTGGGCCGCCGCGGGGAGCGTCGCCGGGTCGAGCGGGCCGGTGAGGGTGAAGAACGCGCCGGCGTTGACGCCCCAGCCGTCGCGCAGCCGCGAGTCGATGGTCTCGAGCCACATCTTCACCAGCTGCGGCCGCGCGCCGGGCCAGCGCTCGAGGTTGTAGCTGCCGTCGTCCTGCCGCCGGAGCTCGCTGGGCAGCGGCACCGACCAGAAGCCGTCACCCGCGGGGTCGAAGGTCACCTGGCTCGCGCGCTCGACGTACGCAGGCTCACACGCGGTCAGGCAGACGAGGCACAGCAGCACGGCGAGACGTCGCATGCACCGCTGCTACCGGCCCGTGCCCACGAAGGGAAGC
>JBBRUE010000632.1:0-4618 GCA_038248085.1 Myxococcales bacterium
CCTTGAGCGCGATCCACCCCAGCAGCAGGTGGGCGCGGCTGCGCAGCAACGAGGGGGCCGCGGCGCTCTCGACGACGCCCTGGGCGATGAGCTCGGCCTCCGCCAGCTTGCGCTCCCGGTACAGCGCTTCGGCGCGCTCGACGACGGCGGTGAGTGGGTGCGACGCGCTCCCCAGAGGAAGCTCGCCGCGCTGGTACGCCCCGATGTTGCCGAAGGTCCGCAGCACCATGAAGCCGACCAGCACCGCGAGCAGCGGCTGGGTGGTGACGATCGCCCACAACAACACCAGCGCCGCGAGCCCCAGCGCGATCAGCTGTGCGAGCAGGAAGCCGGGCCGCCCGAAGAGGCGCGTGAGCACCAGGGTGGTGATGACCCCGCCGTCGAGGCCGGTGATCGGCAGCAGGTTGAGGATCGTCCATGACAGGTTGGCAAAGAACAGCCCCGTGCCGAAATAGCGCACCGGGTCGGGCAGCCCTGCGCCCCCGACGAAGACCAACGTGCCCGCGACGACGCCCAGGGCCAGGCCCGCGCCGGGACCGGCGAGCGTGATGAGCACTTCCTGCCACCACTCGAGACGGTCGGCCCCCTCGATCATCGTGCGCCCGCCCAGGCCGATGAGGTGCACCTCGGGCTTGGCCCCGAACATTCGCGTCACCACCGCGTGCCCGAACTCGTGGACCAGCACCGAGGCCGTGACCAGCACCATCCACACCAGGGTGACGAGGACGCTGGTCGGCGCATGGAGCGGGTGCCCCGGATTCGACAATACTTCGCGCGGCCAGGCGGTCGGCGCCTGCCTCCACCCGAGGAAGCTCCACGCGATGAGCCCGCTGATCAGCAGGTGGCTCAGGTGGATCTGCACGGGGACGCCGGCGAAACGAAAGCGAATCAAGGTCCCCTCTACGTACCACCCCGGTACAAGGAAACCATGGCGGAGCCTTTCAAGAACTTGCTCGGGAAAGCGCAGGTCGCGTGGCTGGCCGAACGGTTGGTCGCGGCGTGGCGTGGCTTTCCTTCCGACGACTTCACCCGCGCGGCGAACCGCGGCCCTCGATGGCGCGGGCCAGGTGTCGCCTTCGCGCGTGAAGCTCGGTGACCGTCGAGGTCTCGAGGTCGATGGAACTGCAGCACCGCTCGATTCGCCGCCTCTTCCCCGGCGTCCACGAGGTCGAGCTCCAGGTGAACGGGGTGCGCAGCCCGATGGGACGGTTCAGGTTGGACGTGTGAGTTGCGTCGGTGCTCGCGTTGCCGGTACACGCGTCACGCCATGTTGCCCATCGGTCCCTACACCCTGAAGAACCGCTTCATTCTCGCGCCGATGGCGGGTGTGAGTGAGATGCCCTTTCGCGTGCTCGCCTTCGAGCTCGGCGCCGCGCTGTGCCCCACCGAGCTCATCAGCGCGCAGGGGCTCTTTCGCATCAACTCGCGCACGCTGCGCTACCTCCGCTACGACAAGCAGGTCGAGCAGCCGTACTCGCTGCAGCTGTTCGGCGGTGAGCCCGAGGTGATGGCGAAGGCCGCGGTGATCGCCAAGGAATATGGCGCGCAGATCATCGACATCAACATGGGCTGCCCGGTGAAGAAGGTGACCAAGACCGGCGCCGGCTCCGGGCTGTTGTGCGACTCGCCGCGCGCGGGGGAGATCGTCCGCCAGATCAAGGCGGCGACCGGGCTCCCGGTGACGGTGAAGATCCGCAGCGGGTGGGACGCGAACCAGAAGAACTTCCTGCAGATGGCCGACGTGCTCGGCGCGGCTGGGGTCGCGGCGCTCGCGGTGCACCCCCGTACGCGCGCGCAGGGCTACTCGGGCAAGGCCGACTGGTCGGTGATCACCGATCTCAAGCGGCACGTGGGTAACGCGTTCCCCGTCATCGGCAACGGCGACGTGAAGACCGTGGCCGACGCGGTGCGCATGGTCGAGACCACCGGGTGTGACTACGTGATGATCGGCCGCGGGGCGCTGGGCAATCCGTGGCTGTTCCGCGAGCTGCTCGGCGGGCCGAAGCCGACCACCGAGGAGCGCTGCACGGTCGTGATGCGTCACTTCCGCCAGCACCTCACGTTCTCCGCCGAGGCGCGGGTGCATCGTGAAGAGCTCCCGCCCGAGCAGCGCGCGCTCAAGGACGAGATGCAGGGCGTGCACAGCTTCCGCAGCCACCTCGGGTGGTACGCCCACGGGCTCCACGGTGCCTCGGCATTCCGCGCGCGCATCAACCACGCCGATCGCAAGAAGGACGTGGAAGACGCGCTCGAGCAGTTCTTCCTCGGGGCGAACGCCGACGAGAACGCCTCGCTCGAGGGTGAGCAGGAACTCGACTACCGCACCGCGCTCGGCTGATCCGAACGCAGGGGCGGTTCAGCTCCGCCGGGGCTCGATGCGGCAGATCGCCGAGCGGAACATCGGAAACCCGCTGATCGGATCTCGCTGCCCGGTCGGCACGAGCCGGTTCGGGTTTGCCTGGTCCCAGCCCGCGGGCATCAGCACCGCCTCGGGGTGCACGTCGTCCGTCACCACCGCGCGAATCGAAATTCGCCCGGTCGGCGAGACCACGTCGATCGTCGACCCGTGGGTGATGCCGGCGCGCTTCGCGACGTCCGGGTGCACCAGCAGCTCCGGCTCACGCAGCCGCGCCCGCACGCTGGGGCTCTGGGCAAACTGTGAGTTGATGCGCGCGCGGGGCCGGGGCCCACTGACCAGCCACAGGGGGAACTCGGCGGTCGGCTGCACCGGCGGCGGAGCCCACACCGGCAACGGCTCCATCCCAGCGTCCTGCAACACCGTGCTGACGAACTCCGCCTTGCCGGTGGGCGTGCCGAACTCGGTGCGGGCGTCGGCGCGCGGCTTCGGCTGCATCGCCTCGTCCTTCATCCACTCCACGCGCGGGACATGCATCGCCTCGGCGAAGGTCTTCCACGGGAACCACTCACCGAGCCCGCACGCCCGCGCGAGGCCCGTGAGAATGTCGAAGTCGGGCCGCGACGCGCCCTGCACCGGAACGAGGCTCTTCGCCGCGACCTCGCTGTCATCGGCGTCGACGTCCGGCGACTCGGCGAACGTGCATGCGGGGAGCACCACGTCGCTCTTCTGGGCTGACGCGCTGAAGAACGGGTCGACCGTCACCAGGAGCTCGAGCTTCTCCGCGGCCGCTTCCATCTCCTTCGTGCCCGAGGTGGTGACCATCGCGTTGCTGGCCCAGAGGATGAGCGCGCGCACGGGGTAGGGCGTGTCGTGGAGGATCGCGTCGGCCAGCAACTCACCCTGCGCCTCGCGGTTGTAGCGATCGAACAAAGGGAAGCGCGCGTGGCCGACGTTCACCTCGGTCAGCTCCGGGGGCGCGGGAGCAGGCGTCCGCATGCGGTACAGCGCGGGGAGCGGTTCTTCGAGGAAGCGCGGGCCATTGGGGCTCACCAGCGAGCGCGGGTCGGCGCCGTCGAAGCGCCCGCAGAGCATCTCGAGCGAAGCGATGGCGCGCACCGTCTGCACGCCGCTGACGTGGTGCTCCACGCCGAGCCCTTGCCAGATGCCGAGTGGGCCGCCTTCGACGAGCAGGGTCGCGACGCGCTCCACCTGCGACGCGGGGATCGAGGTCAACGCCTCCACGCGCTCGGGTGGGTACGTGGAGGCCAGCTTCGCCAACTCGTCCAGCCCATGCGTGCGCTCGCGCAGCGCGTCGGTGGGTGGGCGCTTCTGCAGTACGAGGTGAATGAGCCCGAGCGCGAGCGCGCCATCGGTGCCCGGGCGAACGCGGAGATGCACCGTCGCCTCCTTCGCCAGCGTGGTGCGCAGCGGGTCGATGACGATCAGGTTTCCCTGCGCCGCCTTGCCCGCCACGAGGTGCGCGAAGGGAGGTGCGGTCACCGGCGGGTTGGCGCCCCACACCACCAGGGTCTTCACGCGGCGAAGCTCCGGCGAGTACTTGGTGCCCACGGTCAGCGCCTGCCCCATGCGCAGGCTCGCCTCGCAGAGGCTCGAGACCGTCGCGACGTTCGGGCTCCCGTAGGCGCGGGTGAAGCGGTGCAGGAAGTTCACGAAGGGGTGGCGCACGAAAGGCCAGCCCGTCTGCACCGCGAGGGCGCGGGCGCCGTGCTGCGCCTTCACTGCCGCGAGCTTCTCGGCGATGAAGGTGAAGGCCTCCTCCCAGCTCACCTCGTGGAAAGAATCTCCGCGGCGGATCAGCGGGTGGTGCACGCGCTCGTCGCTGTGGACCAGCTCGCGCAACGCGAAGCCGTGCTCGCAGACGAACCCGCGGGTGCGTGAGTTGAGCGCGCCTTCGACCTTCACCAGCCGCCCGTCCTCCACCACGCACTCGAGGCCGCAGCGCATGAGGCAGAAACGACAGGTGCCGGTGGTGCGCTCGACGCGGTGCGCACTCTTTCCGAGCAGCGCGAGCCCCGTCACGCCCAGCCCCACGGTGGCGAGCGGCGCGACCTTGAACAGATCCCGGCGCGTCCACTTGCGTCGCACAACGTGCTTGAGCGGTTCGCGGCTCATGGCAACGGCTCGATGACGATGGCCTGCGCACTCTCGGGGCACGCCTCTTCACACAGCCCGCACCCCACGCACGCCTCGGGGTGGAAGAGCGGTGCCTTCTGGGGTCCGACGACCTCGACCGCGCGA
>JBBRUE010000633.1:0-4613 GCA_038248085.1 Myxococcales bacterium
AAGAGGTCGCGGCGAAAGCGGCCCGCCTCCACCTCGGCGGCCAGGTTGCGGTTGGTGGCGGCCACCAGCCGGAAGTTCGCGCTCACGCTCTCGGCGCTGCCCACCGGCTCGTAGGTGCGCTCCTGCAGCACGCGCAGCAGCTTCACCTGCAGCGCCAGCGGCATCTCGCCGATCTCGTCGAGGAAGAGCGTGCCCCCCTCGGCCATCGCCACCCGGCCCTTGCGCGACGACACCGCGCCGGTGAACGCGCCGCGCACGTGACCGAACAGCTCGCTCTCCAGCAGCGTCTCGGGAATCGCCCCGCAGTTGACCGGCACGAAGTGGCGCCGCGCCCGCGGGCTGTGGTCGTGCATGAAGCGCGCGAAGATCTCCTTGCCGGTGCCCGTCTCGCCGCTCAGCAACACCGTCGAGTCCGTCGGCGCGATGCGCTCGCAGGCCTTGAGCACTTCGATGAGCGGCGAGTTTTCGTCGTGAATGAGGGTCGTCGTCGTGCCGACAGTCTCTGCGTGTTGTGCGGTCGCCAGGTTCATCGGTGGTCCTCACCTGCGGCCCACTCGAGTGTGGGTGCCGCGTGTCCTCCGGGGCATGAGCAACCCGCTTGCCACCGTCAAAAAACCAACGATTCCAAGTCATTCGGCTGACGCGCCACCCCGGTGACCGGGGGTCGACCTTCACCCCGATCTCGGCCTCGCCGCCGGCCGCGCGGGGAGATCAGCCGTTTCGAGCGCGGGTGCGCGCCGACTCAGCGCAGGGCCTCCAGACCCACTGCACCCCTGCACCGGCAGGCGGGCCGTTTGCAGAGTGCGTCAGGGATGAGTCGACTGTTGCCCGAGCGGGTGGAGGAACCGAGCGCCGAACTCGGCTTCCTCGCCTTGATCAACGAGCTGCCGGTCGGCGTGCTGTGGATCGACGCCGAGGGGCGCGCGGTGCAGTGGAACGAGCGCGCCGAGGCCCTGCTCGCGTCGGGGTCGGGCCCGCGCCTGGAACAGCTGATCGAGCGGCTCCTCATCGCCTGTCGCACCACCCACACCTGCATCAAGACGATGCTCGAGCTCTCGGGCTCGGAACGGGTGCAGGTCTCGGTCGCCCCCGACCGCCACCCCGGCAGCTTCATCGTGGTGCTCGACCGCCAGCGGCTCGAGAAGGCGCGCACCGAGGCCTCGGTGCTCCGGGCCGTGCTCAAGGCGGTGGCCTCCAGCGCGACCCGGCAACAGGCGCTCCAGCGGGCCCTCGAGGCCGTGCACACCGCGCTGGCCGCCACGCACCTGGCGTTCTTCGAGCTCGACGCCCCGGGGACCGCCTTCACCTGCGCGGCCACCTCCGGCCTCTCGGAGCACGAGGTGGCCGAGGCCACGGCGCTGCGCAACGAGCCCGATCACTCGCTGCTGGCGGTGACGCTCCAGTACAAGAAGGTCGTCACGCTGCCCGACCTCTCGAAGAGCGGAGGCCGCGCCCCCTTCCGCACCACCCACGGCCTGGCCGCGGTGATGCTGCCGGTCTTTGGTCGCAGCACGAAGGGCGTGCTCTACGTCTCGACCCACGACACGCTCTCCGACGGGCTGCTGCGGCTGTGCGGTGCCCTCGCCGACGCGGTCGGGGCGGTGCTCGACCTCGCCACCCTCGAGCAGGAGGCCACCCGCGCCCGGGAGATCGCCACCCAGCGCGACCGCCTCGCCACCATCGGCCAGCTCGTCGCCGGCGTGGCCCACGAGATCAACAACCCGCTGGCGTTCCTCAAGAGCAACCTCCACTCGCTGCGGGTCGACCTCGATGATCTCCGCGCGGGGAAGATCGACCCCAACAGCGAAGTGAACGAGATCGTCTCCGAGTCGCTGGAAGGCGTCTCGCGCATCGAGGCCATCGTCCAGGCCCTCAAGGGCACCGCCCGAAAGAAGGACGAGCGCATCCGCTTCGAGCCCTCGCGGGCGGTGAACGAAGCGGTCACCATCTTCCGCGGCGCCCACAAGCAGAACTGCGACTTCGACTGCACCGGCCTCACCACGCTCCCCGAGGTCGTGGGGAGCCCCTCAGCGGTCGGCCAGGTGACGCTCAACCTGCTCCAGAACGGGCTCGACGCCATGGCCAGCCGCGACCGCCGCCAGCGCAAACTCGTGATCTCCAGCCGCAGCGACGCCCAGCACATCACCATCTCCTTCCAGGATCACGGCACCGGCATTCCGCTCGAGGTCCAGCGGCGCATGTTCGATGCCTTCTTCACCACCAAGGATCCCGGCAAGGGCACCGGCCTTGGCCTCGCGATCAGCAAAGAAATCGCTGAGGCCATGGGCGGCACCCTGACCTTCACCACCGGGCCGGAGGGCACCTGCTTCGACCTCTGCCTGCCCATCGATCAGAGCGAGTAGGCCTGCCCCGATTTTCTCGAAACGTAGGAAACACTCCACACCACCCCGGTGGAGCGGGCGCTGCAAGCTGCTGATTTGTCATGGGTGTTCCGCTGGCACTTCACTTGCGAAGGGCTGTCGCGGGAGATCCACCATGACGCAACGAAACCTCGGCTTCATCCTCGCGGCGCTCACCTTCCTCGCGGCCCCTGCGTTCGCGCAGAGCAACGCCAACCCCGAATGCCTCGGCGGGAGCTGCGGTTCTCCCAAGGAAGAGGGCGGTGGTTGTGGTTGTGGCTGCTCGGTGTGGGTGGCCTACACCGATGACGGCAAGACGCTCTCCTACACCGACGACGCCGACGGTGACGGCAAGGCCGACGACACCGACAACTGCCCCTTCGCGAGCAACCGTGACCAGCTCGACGGCGACGGTGATGGCGTGGGTGACACCTGCGACAACTGCGCGGCGGCCTCGAACTTCAGCCAGCTCGACGCCGACGGCGACGGCCAGGGCGACAGCTGCGACGCGGACATCGACGGCGACACCATCGCCAACGCGCTCGACAACTGCCCCTCGATCCCCAACCGCGAGCAGCTCGACACCAACAGCGACGGGCACGGTAACGTGTGCGACGCCGATGACGACGGCGACGGCATCCTCGACACCATCGACGTGTGCCCGCTGCTGAGCAACCCCGGCAACGTGCAGCTCAACAACCCGCTCTGCAACGCCGACGCAGACGGCGACAACGTGTCGGACAGCTTCGACAACTGCATCTCGACGGTGAACGCCAGCCAGCTCGACACCGACCTCGACGGCATCGGTGACGTGTGCGACCTCGACATGGACAACGACGGCATCCTCAACACCGCCGACAACTGCGCGCTGGTCCGCAACCGCTCGCAGCTCGACGACGACGGTGACGGGCTCGGCGACGCCTGCGACGCCCGCTACTGCGTGGTGGTCGACCCGGCCCACGCCGACGACTGCCTCGACCCGAACGGCCCGTTCCGCGCTCACGCCGGTGGCTTCGTCACCCTGAAGGCCGGCGAGAAGTTCCGCCTCCCGCTGTTCGCCAACCGCAACGGCGCCGCCATCGAGTACGTGTGGACCGTCAAGGCCCGCCCGTCGGCCAGCAAGTCGGCCGTCGTCAACCCCCAGGGCGTGGTGACGATGTCGCGCCACTGGGAGTACGCGTACCAGGACGGCAACGTGCCCTCCTTCACCGCAGACGTGGACGGCGAGTACGACATCCAGCTGCAGGCCAAGCTGGCCTTCGCTGACCGCGCGTACCCCGAGAACCGCGACTCGACCTCGTCGCTCAAGCTGAACGCTTCGCCGGACGGCAAGGGCGGCGCGATGGCCTGCACCGCCATCCCGATGGACGCCTCGCTCGCCGCGCTGGGCCTCGGGCTCCTCGCCCTGGCTCGCCGCCGCCGCAGCTAAGACAATCGCAGAAGGGGAATAGCCACCCGCCGTCTCCTTCGGGAGCCGGCGGGTTTTTTGCGTCTGCGCGGAAGAGGGCGAACCCTCCACCAGGGCGAGCACAGCGCCTCGAGTGCGCAGGGGTTCACGACGGCGTCCGGCGGTGTCCTCACCGGCAGCCCCGCGGCACGTCACGCACCGTGACCTGGGCACTCAGCGATGACGATGGCGGCTCAGTTCAGTCCTGACGACGTGAGGTGCACTCCCGGTCGGGGTCTCCGCACGCATACCCATTGGTGACAAGCAGGGGCGCGAGACAGGGAGGGCGCCCTTGGTTGTCACCAATGGGTATGCGCCCGGAGACCTCTGCGGAGGGAGCGCGTCCCGAGGCGAAGCCTGCACCCGTGAGTCACGGGTGTTCGGTTCGCGGGGCTGCTCTATCTGAGGCACCGCGCTCGCCACCCTCACCCGCGACCCAGTGCAGGCGAGCTGTCGTGTCAGCCCGTTCCTCCCGGTCGCGGCCACGCGGAACAGGACCGAGCTTCCTGGCGAGAAGCCGTCCGGGGCTGGCCGCCGGTCAGACCAGGCGGGGAAAAACTTCGGGCCGCACCATGAACGCATCGTCGGGGAAGCGCTGCGCACCGACGTGCACCGTGCGCTTGATGACGAAGTCGAGCAGCAGCGGGTCGTGCTGGTCGATCTCGTTGAGCAGGGTGCGCTCGTCCTCGGTGAGAAAACCGGCCTTCACGATGGCGCCGGTCTGCATCAAGGCGTTGATCGCCGGGAGCGGGTAGTCGCTGCCGTTGACCACCCGGTGGTGCAGCTCGGGGTGCTCGAGGAGGTGG
>JBBRUE010000634.1:0-4610 GCA_038248085.1 Myxococcales bacterium
CGTGCCCGACATGATGCAGAGCAAGCAGAAGCAGGTCGGCATTCGCGTGCCCCAGGCCCCGCTGATGCTCGCCATCGCCGCCAAGCTGGGCCGGCCGATCGTCACCACCTCGGCCACCGACATGGAAGGGCTGGTGCTGACCGACGCGAAGGAGATCAAGGACGCGCTCGGCTCGCGGCTCGACCTCATCCTCGATGGTGGCGTGCAGCCCGACGAGCCGTCGACGATCGTCTCGTTGATCGCCGATCAGATCGAGGTGCTCCGGCAGGGCAAGGGCATCCTGGTGATGGAGTAGCGCCAGGCGGTTGTTGGACGGCGGGCCCCAATGCGTTGAAGATCGGGCGATGCAGTCGGCGTTGCTCGATCACTACGTCACCTACCTCCGGGCGGAGCGCAACCTCGCGGCGAAGACCGTCGAGGCGTACGCCACCGACGTCCGCGACTACCTGGTGGAGATCGAGAAGCGCGGGGTAACGGTCGAGGCCGCGACCCGCGAAGACGTGCTCGAGCACCTCGCGTCCCTCGGCAAGAAGGGGTTGGCGCCCAGGTCGCGCGCACGGCACCTGGCGGCCCTGCGTGGGTTTCACCGCTTCCTCGAAGACGAGAAGCTGGCCCCAGCCGATCCCACCGGCGATCTCGACACTCCGCGGCACACCCGCAAGCTCCCCATCTTCCTCTCGCTCGAGGAGGTCGAGGCGCTCCTCGAGGCGCCCAACGTGAAGACCCTCGCCGGCGTGCGCGACCGGGCGATGATCGAGGTGCTCTACGCCACGGGCCTGCGCGTCAGCGAGCTGGTGTCGCTGAGCATCAACGACATCAACCTCACCGACGGCTACCTGGTGGCCTTCGGCAAGGGCCGCAAGGAGCGGGTGGTGCCCCTGGGCGGCAAGGCCATCGAGTCGGTGAAGGCCTGGCTGGAGGGGCCGCGCTTCGCGGTGCTCAAGGGCCGCGACTCGAAGGCCCTCTTCGTCTCGTCGCGGGGCAAGGGCTTCACCCGCATGGGCTTCTGGAAGCTGCTGCGGCGCCACGCGCGGGTGGCCGGCATCACCAAGAACCTCTCGCCCCACAAGCTGCGCCACTCGTTCGCCACCCACCTCGTCGAGCGGGGCGCCGACCTCCGCGCGGTGCAGGCGATGCTCGGCCACGCCGACCTCGCCACCACGGAGATCTACACCCACGTCGACGCCCGGCGGCTGCGCAGCATCTACGACGACAAGCACCCGCGCTCGAAGGTGACGAAACGAATCAAGTTGAAGTGACGGCGCGTGGAGGCCAGAAGAACGCCATGCGCATTCTCTCGGGCGTTCAGTCTTCGGGTCGGCTCCACATCGGCAACTACTACGGCGCGATCCGCGAGTTCGTTCGCCTGCAGGACGAGGGCGAGGCGCTCTATTTCATCGCCAACCTCCACGCGCTCAACTCGGTGCGCGACGGCGCGAAGGCCCGCGAGCTCACCCTCGAGACCGCCGCGGCCTTCATCGCCCTCGGCGTCGACCCGGCCCGCGCCGCGCTCTTCCGCCAGAGCGACATCCCCGAGATCACCGAGCTGTACTGGATCCTCGGCACGGTGCTGCCGATCTCCGATCTCGAGAACGCCACCAGCTACAAGGACAAGCTCGCCCACGGCGCCACGCCCGACTTCGGGCTCTTCGCGTACCCGGTGCTGATGGCCGCCGACATCCTGCTCTACGACTCCGACGTGGTGCCGGTGGGGCGCGACCAGCGGCAGCACCTCGAGCTGACCCGCGACTGGGCCGGCAAGTTCAACCGCCAGTACGCGCCGGGCTACGACTCGAAGACGGGCACCGGGGGCATCTTCAAGCTCCCCGCGGCCCGCACCCGCGACGAGACCGCGGTGGTGCCCGGGCGCGACGGTCAGAAGATGTCGAAGACCTACGCCAACACCATCGACCTCTTCGCCGCCGACAAGGAGATCGAGAAGCAGATCAAGTCGGTGAAGACCGACTCGACCGCCCCCGAGGCCGCCAAGCCCACCGAGAACCAGCCGCTCTACGAGCTGCTCAAGGTCGTGCTGCCCGAAGGGGAGTTCGCCGCGGTCGACGCGAAGTGGCGCGAAGCAGGCGGCGCGCCGGCGACCCATGGCTACGGCGCGTTCAAGAAGACCCTGCTCGACGGCTACCAGGCGACCTTCGCCCCTGCCCGAACGCGCTACGCCGAGTTGATGAACGATCGCGCCGAACTCGAGCGGTTGCTCAAGCAGGGCGCCGAGAAAGCCCGCGGTTACGCCGCGCCGGTGATCAGCCGTGTGCGGGCCGCAGTCGGCCTGTAGCAAGCACCTCTTTTTGCCAAAAGAGGGTGGTTTCAGAAAACCGTGCTACACCCGCTGAGGCCGATTTTCCGGCCTTTGCGAGGGGTTGAGCGACCCGTGGCTGATGTGAAGGACGTGAGTCCTGCACTGGATGACGCACTGACGGAAGTGATCGCCCCGCGCGACGCTTTCCGCATCGCGCTGCCCAATTTCGAAGGCCCGCTCGACCTGCTGCTGCACCTCATCCGCGAGCACAAGCTCGACATCCTCGACATCCCGATGGCGCTGATCACCGAGAAGTACCTCGGTCATCTCGACCTGATGCGCGAGATCAACCTCGACATCGCCGGTGAGTTCCTGGTGATGGCCTCCACGCTGCTGCACCTCAAGTCGCGCATGCTGCTCCCGCGCGAGGCGCTGCCCCCCGGCCAGGACTCGACCGACCTCGCCCAGGACGTGCGCGACCCGCGCGCCGAGCTGGTGCGGCGCCTGCTCGAGTACCAGAAGTACCGCGCCGCGGCCGACCAGCTGGCGACCAACGACATCCTCGATCGCGACGTCTTTCCGCGCCGCGTGGCGGTGGAAGAGGTGCCCCTCGACGACGAGGAGGTCGGCCTGCAGGAGATCAGCATCTACAAGCTGATCGAGGCGCTCGATCGCGTGCTCCAGACCCTCGAGCCCAAGAAGCAGCACGAGGTCACCCGCGAACATCTCTCGCTCTCGGTGGCGATGTACCGTATCGCCGATCGCATTCGCGCCGACGGCAAGGGCCACGCGATCATCTTCTTCGATCTCTTCGAGGGAGCGCGGGTGCGCAGTGACGTGGTGATCACGTTCCTGGCGCTCCTCGAGATGTGCAAGCTGCGCTTGGTGCGCGTGTTCCAGAACGAAGGCAGCGAGGACATCTTGATCAGCGAAAAGGGTGACGCGCTCGCCGACTTCGGCACCGAAGGCGGCGTCGCCCCCGCAGAGGACATCGACCGTGAGTACGAATAAGCGCCCCGACCCGCCCGGCCCCTCCGGTGGACCCAGCCCGTTCTCGGAAGAAGAAGTCGCGGCCGTGACCGCCGGGCCCGCCGGCGATCCTGAGCTCGAAGACCTCGACGCCGCCGACATCGACGCGCCCGAAGTCGAGAGCGAGCACTCGTTCGAGAAGATCGCCGCCAAGTCGCGCAAGCTGTCCGACAACCAGCTGCGCAACGTGCTCGAGAGCGTGCTCTTCGTCGCGCCCCAGCCGCTCAATCTCGACCAGCTCTTCGAGTCCACCGGCATCGATCGCGAGAAGATCGAGAAGGCGCTCCACGCGCTGCAGGGCGATCGCCGCGAAGGGATCTCCGGCATCGTGCTGCACGAGATCGCCGGGGCCTGGCAGCTGCGCACCGCCCCGGAGTCGGCCGAGCACGTGCGCCGCTTCCTCAAGGTCAAGCCGCAGCGCCTCACCCGCGCCGCCGTCGAGACCCTCGCGCTGATCGCCTACCGCCAGCCGGTCACCCGCCCGGAGATCGAAGACGTGCGCGGCGTCGACTCGGGCGCGGTGCTCAAGGCGCTGCTCGATCGCCGGCTGATCAAGATCGTCGGCAAGAAGGAAGAAGTGGGCCGCCCGATCCTCTACGGCACCACCAAGGAGTTCCTCGAGTTCTTCGCCCTCAAGGACCTCGCCTCGCTGCCCACCTTGCGCGAGTTCCAGGAGCTCACTGAAGAGAGCCGCGAGATCGTCGAGCGCGAGGCCCCCAAGCCCGTCGCCGGCATCCTCGAAGAGCTCGCCGACAAGGGCTTCGAAGAGAAGCTCGCCCAGCAAGACGCGGCGAGCGAAGCCGCCCTCGCCGACCTCGAGACCGCCATCGATCAGGCGGATGTCACCTCGAAGACCGCCGCCAAGATTCTGAACCCGCCGCAGCCGCCTCCGGAGCCCGGAGCGACTACTGCAGCACCGGCGACTGAAACGCCGTCGCCAAACCCACCCTCGGGCTCTGAGAGCTGAAACGAACATGGAACGCCTGCAGAAGTACCTGTCACGCGCTGGAGTCGCGTCTCGCCGTCACGCCGAAACCCTGATCGTCGATGGTCGGGTGAAGGTGAACAACAAGGTCGTCACCGAGCTGGGGTCGCGCGTCGATCCCCAGAAGGATCTCGTGCTGCTCGACAACAAGCTCGTCTCGCCGAGCGCCGAGCGGAAGTATTTCCTCTTCTACAAGCCGCCCGGGGTGGTGACGACGCTGTCCGACCCCGAAGGGCGCCCCACGGTCGGCGACTACGCCCAGGAAACCGGCGGGCGGGTCTTCCCCGTCGGCCGCCTCGACTACGACGCCGAGGGCGCGCTGCTGCTCACCGACGACGGCGA
>JBBRUE010000635.1:0-4608 GCA_038248085.1 Myxococcales bacterium
AAGTTCCACTATGCGCGGCCCATTCGTATCGGCGCCGCCGGTGGGCTGGGCACGCCGGGCGCGGTGGCCGCGGCGTTCTCGCTCGGCGCGGCGTTCGTCGTCACCGGCTCGGTGAACCAGGCCGCGGTGGAGTCGGGCCTCTCGGACGCAGGCAAGGCGATGCTCGCCCAGGCCGACATCGCCGACGTGGTGATGGCGCCGGCGGCCGACATGTTCGAGCTGGGCGTGAAGGTGCAGGTGCTCAAGCGCGGCACGATGTTCGGCGTGCGCGCCAGTAAGCTCTACGAGGCGTACCGCGATCACCCCTCGCTCGAGGCGCTGACCCCCGAGACCCGGACCCGGCTCGAGCGTGACGTGCTGCACGCGTCGATCGACGAGATCTGGGCCGAGACCCGCGCCTTCTGGCTCAAGCGCGACGCGGGCGAAGTGACGCGCGCCGAGGCCGACCCCAAGCACCGCATGGCGCTCGTCTTCCGCTGGTACCTCGGCAAGGCCAGCAAGTGGGCCATCGACGGCGAGCCCACGCGACGCACCGACTTCCAGGTGTGGTGTGGCCCGGCGATGGGCGCGTTCAACCGCTGGGCGAAGGGCTCGTTCCTCGCTGAGCCGGCGCAGCGCACCGTGGTGCAGCTCTCGCTCAACCTCCTCGAAGGCGCGGCGGTCATTACCCGCGCCAGCCTCCTGCGCAGCGTCGGGGTGTCCGTGCCCGCCGCCGCCTTCCAGTTCAGTCCGCGCCCGCTGTCCTGACCGCGGCTTCTTTCATCGTCTTCACCGTCACCAAAGGTTCGTCACCATGTCCGGCACCATTCGTCAGCAGCAGCCCATCGCCGTCGTCGGCGTCAGCGCCCTCTTCCCCGGCTCGCCCGATGCGCGCGGTTTCTGGAGCGACATCCTCGCCGGCAAGGACCTGATCACCGACGTCCCCGCGAGCCACTGGCTGATCGACGACTATTACGATCCGAACCCCAAGGCGCTCGACAAGACGTACAGCAAGCGCGGCGGCTTCCTCTCGCCGATCGACTTCGACCCGCTCGAGTTCGGCGTGCCGCCCAACATCGTGCCGGCCACCGACTCGGCGCAGATCCTCGCGTTGATCCTCGCGCAGAAGGTCCTCGAGGACGCGTCGCAGGGGCAGTTCTCGAAGATGAACCGCGATCGCATCAGCGTGCTGCTGGGCGTGACCTCGGCGCAGAAGCTGCTCGGCGACATGGTGGCGCGCCTGCAGAAGCCGACCTGGCTCAAGGCGCTGCGCGAGAGCGGCATTCCCGAAGACGAGGCCCAGGCCATCTGCCTGAAGATCGCCGACAACTACGTCGGCTGGCAGGAGTCGTCGTTCCCCGGCCTGCTGGGCAACGTCGTCGCCGGCCGCATCGCCAACCGCTTCGACCTGCGCGGCACCAACGCGGTGACCGACGCGGCGTGCGCGAGCTCGTTGGCCGCGGTGTCGATGGGCATCAACGAGCTGCAGCTCGGGCAGTCGGACCTCGTCATCACCGGCGGCGTCGACGCGATGAACGACATCTTCATGTACCTCTGCTTCAGCAAGACGCCCGCGCTCTCGCCCACCGGCGACATCCGGCCGTTCTCCGACGCGGCCGACGGCACGTTGCTGGGTGAGGGCATCGCGATGCTCGCGCTCAAGCGCCTCGACGACGCCGAGCGTGATGGCGACCGGGTGTACGCGGTGATTCGTGGCCTGGGTTCGGCCTCCGACGGCCGCGCCAACAGCGTGTACGCGCCGCTGCCCGAGGGCCAGGCCCGCTCGCTGCGCCGTTGCTACGAGGTCGCCGGCTTCGGGCCAGAGACGGTCGAGCTGGTCGAAGCGCACGGCACCGGCACCAAGGCTGGCGACGCCGCGGAGTTCGCCGGCCTCGCGCTCTCGTTCAACGAGTCGGGCCGCACCGACAAGCAGTGGTGCGCGCTGGGCACGGTGAAGTCGCAGATCGGCCACACCAAGGCAGCGGCTGGCGCGGCGGGCCTGTTCAAGGCGGTGATGGCGCTGCACCACAAGGTGTTGCCGCCCACGATCAAGATCGATCGCCCCAACCCCAAGCTGGAGATCGAGAAGACCCCGTTCTACCTGAACACCCAGCGCCGCCCGTGGATCCGCGATGACGCGCACCCGCGCCGCGCCTCGGTGTCGAGCTTCGGCTTCGGCGGCAGCAACTTCCACGTCGCGCTCGAGGAGTACGTGCCCTCGGTCGCCACCGGCAAGCGCGCCTTCCGCTACCGCACCGGCCCCACCGAGCTGGTGTTGCTCGACGCCGCGACCCCGGCCGCGCTGGTCACCCGCTGCAAGGAGCTGTCGGCCTCGAAGCACGAGCTCTCGCACCTCGCGCGCAACACGCAGCTCGGCTTCAAGAGCACCTCGGCGGCGCGGCTGGCGGTGATGGCCACCGACCTCGTGGACCTCGCGGCGAAGCTGACCCAGGCCGCGGCCTCGATCGAGAAGGCGCCGGGCACGGGGTTCTCCACGCCCACCGGGGTGCACTACGCGACGGGCGCGGCGAACGCGGGCCAGGTCGCCTTCCTCTACCCGGGGCAGGGCAGCCAGTACGTCGGCATGGGCGCCGATCTCGCGATGACCTTCGACGCGGCGCGCACCGCGTGGGACCAGGCGGCGAAGCACCGCTTTGACGGCGAGGCCCTGCAGGACGTGGTGTTCCCGCGGCCGGTGTTCACCGACGCGGACCGCGAAGCACAGGCGAAGAAGCTCACCGGCACCGAGTGGGCGCAGCTCGCGCTCGGCGTGCAGAGCCAGGCGTTGTCGGCCGTGCTGCGCAGCGTGAACGTGAAGCCGTCGTGCGTGGCCGGGCACAGCTTCGGTGAGGTGGCGGCGCTCCACGAGGCCGGGGCGATCGACGCCGCGAGCCTGGTGCAGGTCGCGCGTCGCCGCGGCGAGCTGATGCGTGACGCGTCGGCCTCCGCGCCTGGCGCGATGACCGCCGTGGCGAAGTCCATCGACGAGGTGCGCGCGGTCGTGACGGCCTGCGGCGCCGACGTGGTGGTGGCCAATCACAACGCGCCCACCCAGGTGGTGCTCTCGGGTTCGACCGCGGCCATCGAGCAGGTCGAGGCGGCGCTCGCGGCGAAGGGCATGACCGCCAAGCGGCTCCCGGTGTCGACGGCGTTCCACAGCCCGCTGGTCGCGGGTTCGAGCAAGCCGTTCCTCGATTTCCTCGCGGGCGTGGAGGTGACGTCGCCGAGCCTCGAGGTGTACGGCAACGCGGACGGGAAGCCGTACCCCACCGACCCGGGGGCGATTCGTGAGCGGCTGGCGGCGCAGCTGGCCCAGCCGGTGCGCTTCGTCGATCAGATCGAGGCGATGTACGCCCGCGGCGTGCGCACCTTCATCGAAGTGGGCGCTGGCATGGTGCTGACCGACCTCGTCGGCCGCATCCTCGGCGAGCGCGAGCACCGCGCGGTGAGCCTCGATCGCAAGGGTAAGAACGGCGTCACCACGTTGCAGGAAGGGCTGGGACGGCTCGCGATCGCGGGCGTGCCGGTCGACTTCGCGCCGCTGTGGGCCGACTACGCCGTGCCTTCCGAGAAGCCGCTGAAGAAGCCGGCGATGACCATTCCGATCGACGGGCAGAACGTCGGCCGTCCGTACCCGCCGAAGGGTGGCTCGGCCGCGTTGCCGAAGCCGAATCCCCCCCGGCCCCCGTCTGGTGGTGGTGGGAATGGCGGTGGTGGCGGAATGCACCCCGGCGCGATGACCAGCATCCCGTCGAACGTGGGCGTCACCAGCCAGGTCTCGATGAACGCGGGCGCGATGCAGGCCAGCCCGGCGATGATCAGCACCCCGGCTCCCGTGTCGTACGCGGCGCCGGTGGTGACGTCGGAAGCCTCGCTCGCGTGGGTGCAGGCCTTCCAGGAGGCGCAGCGGAACACCGCTGACGCCCACGCTGCGTACCAGCGCGCGATGGCCGAGAGCCACGTCGCGTTCCTCAAGACCGCGGAGACGTCGTTCGCCGGTCTCGGCGCGATGCTCAACGGCGCGTCGCCTGGCCAGGTCGTGTACCAGCCCAGCGTCGCCGCCCCGTTCGTTCCGAGCGTGGTCGCTGCGCCGCCGGTGGTCGTGGCCCAGGCGGTGGTGGCGAAGCCTGCCCCGGCCCCCGTCGCCGCGCCTGCGCCCGTCGTCGCGGCGCCGAAGCCGCCTGCCCCGCGGGCCGCGCCCTCGGTGGATCTCGAAGCGCTGATGCTCACCATCGTCGCGGAGAAGACCGGTTACCCGCGGGAGATGCTCGGCTCGCACATGGAGCTCGAGGCCGACCTCGGCATCGACTCGATCAAGCGCGTGGAGATCCTCTCCGCGATGCGCGAGCGCGCGCCTGGGCTGCCCGAAGTGAAGCCCGCTGAGCTCGCGACCTTGCGCACGCTCGGACAGATCGTCGACTACCTGCGCGCAGCGAGTGGTGCGGTGGCCCCTGAGGCTGCGGTGGCGGCTCCCGTCGTTGCGCCTGCGGCCCGCGTCGCGGGTCCGTCGGTGGATCTCGAGGCGCTGATGATGACCATCGTCGCTGAAAAGACCGGCTACCCGCGGGAGATGCTCGGGTCGCACATGGAGCTCGAGGCCGACCTCGGCATCGACTCGATCAAGCGCGT
>JBBRUE010000636.1:0-4606 GCA_038248085.1 Myxococcales bacterium
GATCATCATGATCTCCGGCGTCTACAAGAACGCGGTGCACCAGCGGGAGGCGGTCGACAAGCACGGCGCCTTCGCGTTGCTCGAGAAGCCCCTCGACCTGAAGATCCTCCGCGGCACGCTGATGGACGCGCTCGGCGCGCGCTACCCTTCACCCGCCCCGCCCATGCCCCCGCCCCCGCCGGTCGAAGAAGACGACGTCACCGGCGAGTACATGGCCGACGACGCCCAGCGCGAAGAAGTCGAGGTGGTCGAGCAGCAGTCGAAGAAGGCGCAGAGCCACACCAGCGAGCTCACCGCGCGCGGCGACTTCACCCAGAAGTCGTTCCCCGAGGTGCTCGCCGAGATCTACCGCTGGCGCTCGTCGGGCGCGCTGCTGGTGCGTCGCGACAAGGTAAAGAAGATCGTCTACTTCCGCGACGGCACGCCCGAACTGGTGAAGTCGAACCTGCTCGTGGAGTGCCTCGGCCGCGTGCTGGTGCGCGAGAAGATGATCAGCGAGCCCGAGTGCGAAGAGTCGCTGCGGCGCATGAAGGCGACCCGGCGCATGCAGGGCACGGTGTTGATCGAGATGGGCTGCATCAGCCCGCACAACCTCCAGCACATGCTCGTCGTGCAGCTGCAGGAGAAGATCTACGACTGCTTCCGCTGGGAGAAGGGCGAGTACCAGTTCAACCCCCGGGTGGCGCTCCCCGCCGAGCCGCTGTCGATCGGCCTGACGTGCGCCCAGCTGATCTTCGAGGGCGTCAAGCGCACCTACGATCAGCCGCGGTTGTTCAAGGCGTTCTCGGGCCTCGATCACCAGTACGTGCACCCCTCTGACGAGCCGCTCTACGCGCTGCAGGACGCGGGGCTGGGCACCGAGGAACAAGAGCTGCTCCAGCTCGCCGACGGGCACAAGACGCTGTCCACCCTGCGGGCCCTGGGCGTGCTGCCGTCGTTCGAGACCGATCGGTTCTTCTTCGCGATGAAGTGCGCCCAGATGGTGTCGTTCAAGACGACCCAGTCCGAGGGCAAGCCGCGCGTGTCGTTCGCAGAGATCGCCGCGTCGGTGAAGGTCGAGAAGGCGCTCCCGCCTCCGCTCCCGTCGATGCCGCCGCCGCTCCCGCCCCCGCTGCCGGCTGCCAAGCGGGCCCCCGAGCACCCCAGCGAGCCGCCGCTCGATCTCCCGTGGAACGACGCCAGGCTCGCCCAGCCGATGGTGCGCCTCGACGTGCCGCCGCCGGGTGCGTCACCGGCCCCCGCGCTCAAGAAGAAAGACAAGCCGCCCCCGCCGGTGATGGCGAAGTCCGCGGGCTCGCTGCTCCCGGAGCTGTCGGAGGTCGTCAGCCTGCCCCGCGTCACCGGCCAGGAGAGCGCCCAGCGCGAGAAGGCGGCAGCGAAGATGTCCGCGATGCGCAAGCTCGACTACTTCGAGATCCTCGGGGTGAAGCAGAGCGCCGCCCGCGAAGACATCAAGCGCGCCTACTTCGCGCTCGCCAAGGAATACCACCCCGACAAGCAGTTCTCGTCGGCCAGCGCCGAGACCCGGGCGATCGCCCAGCAGCTGTACGATCTCATCTCGACCGCGCACGACACGCTCACCGATCCCGAAGAGCGCAAGCGCTACGTGGCGGAGCTCGCCGCCGGCGACAAGCGGCCCGACGACGCCGACGTGGGCAAGATCCTCGCGGCGGAAGGCAAGTTCCAGCGGGGCGAGGAGCTGATGCGCAACCGGCAGTACGCCGACGCCCACAAGCTCTTCCACGAGGCGATCACCCTCTACCCCGAGGAAGGCGAGTTCCACGCGTGGGAAGGCTGGGCCCTCTTCCAGGCCGACCCCCACCGCTCGGAAGACGCGATGCGCTCGATCGAGCAGGCGGTGAGCCTCAACCCGCGGCTCGACAAGAGCTACCTGTTCCTCGGCTACATCCACAAGGCGACCGGCCGCCCCGATCGCGCGGAGCGCCAGTTCGAGAAGGCGATCCAGTGCAACCCTGACTGCACCGAAGCCCTGCGCGAGCTGCGGTTGCTCGGCAAAACGAAGCGGTGAGGCTCAAAGAGCGGTTCAGCATCACCCGGCCACTCGAGGAGATGGAGATCGCCCTCGTGCGCGGCGCGATCGCCGACCCGGGCCTGCTCGACGCGCACGAAGAGGCCATCGTGCGCACCGCGCTCTCGCTGGCGCGCCTCTACCGGGTCAACCACCAGGGCCGCGACGTCGGGGTCGGTGCGTTTCTCCGGCCCTTCCGTGAAGACATCGCGCGCCGGCTGGGCCCCGTGCTGTTGCCCGAGAAGGGAAAGATCCAGCGGGCTGCGCTGCTGCCCCAGCTGCGCGATCTGAAAGAGTCGACGATCAACACCCGCGATCAGCTGGTGCGGCGCTTCGCCAACCGGCTGCCCTTCGAGGCGATCGATCGCGAGCTGCGGCACAAGTCGCTGGTGCTGGTGATGGGGGGCGGCGGCGGCACGGCCTACGTGTACCTCGGGGTGATGTCGCTGCTCGACGAGTACGGGCTGCAGCCGAAGCTGTTGGTGGGCACCTCGATGGGCAGCGTGCTCGCGCTCTTCCGCAGCCGCATGCAGCGCTTCGAGCAGGACGAGGTGGTGGGCATCGTGCGCTCGCTGTCGTGGCGCAAGCTCTTCCGCACGCTCTCGACGGAGAACCGCTACGGCGTGCCCGCGGCGCTGCGGCTCTACCTGCGCAGCGGCATCGGCCGGTACTTCGGCGTCGACAGCCGCGGCAAGGAGGGCCCGAAGCTCTCGGAGCTGCCGATCAAGACGATCATCGCGGTCAGCGGCATCCGCGCGGGCAAGCTCCCCCACCCGCTGGAGTTCTACGAGAAGCTGATCGCGATCTCCCCGCGGTGGCTGCTCAACCCGATGATCCTCCCGCGGTGGTTCTCGGCGATCGCCGAGTTCACCGCGCGGCCCGACATCTTGACCCGGGTGCACCTCGGCGCCGACCCGGGCACCGAGCAGTTCGACGCGCTCGACGCGGCCGGGTTCTCGAGCGCGCTGCCGGGCATCATTCACTACGACGTGTTCCGCGACGACCCACGCATGCACGCGCTGCTCAGCCAGTACATGGGGGACCACGGCATCGCGCGCTTCATCGACGGAGGGCTGGTGGACAACATGCCGGCCCGGGCGGCGTGGCACGCGGTGCACACCGGGGCGATCGGCACCCGCAACGCCTTCATCCTCGCGCTCAACGGCTTCTCGATGAAGTTGACCACCCCGCTGTGGCTCGCCCTCGAGCGCGTGGCGGAGGTCAACGTCTCGCGAAACCGGCCGTGGGCGCACCTGGTGCACGACTTCCGCCGTACGCTGGGGCCGCTGGTGATCGTCCCCACGGTGGAAGAGCTGCTCGACGCGGTGCAGATCGGCCGCAAGGCCCTCGCGTGGGACATGCAAGTCGTCTCGCGGGTGATGTCGCCGTTGCCGCAGCTGGCGCCGCCTCCGATCTGAAGGCCGTTGAATTGGCCCACCCACCCTGTCAAAGCCCGCTCCATGAGCTCGACCTCGAACGCAGTGCTGAAGGCCGACCAGGTGTGGATGGATGGGAAGCTGATCCCCTGGGGCGAGGCGAACGTGCACGTCATGACGCACGCGCTCCACTACGGGCTGGGCGTCTTCGAAGGCATCCGCGCGTACCGGGCGAAGAACGGCAAGCTCGCGGTGTTCCGTCTGCGCGAGCACATCCGCCGGTTCCTCGACTCCGCGCACATCATCTTGCTGAAGATGCCCTACACCGAAGACGAGCTGGTGCAGGCGTGCCTCGACGTGCTCCACGTGCAAGACGCGAAGTTCCCCAACGGGGCGTACCTGCGGCCGATCGCCTTCATGGGCGACGGCGCGATGGGCCTGGGCGCGCAGAACGAGACGCACGTCGCCGTCACCGCGTGGGAATGGGGCAGCTACCTCGGCGAGAAGGGCGTGAAGGAAGGCATTCGCGCCAAGGTCTCGAGCTTCACCCGCATGCACGTCAACGTGAACATGGTGCGGGGGAAGATCTCGGGCCAGTACGTCAACTCGATCCTCGCCAAGCGCGAGGTGGTGATGGCCGGCTACGACGAGGCGATCCTCCTCGACATCTCGGGCTACGTGGCCGAGGCCTCGGGCGAGAACATCTTCTGCGTCGGCCGTCACGGCGTGGTGCGCACCCCGTCGCTGTCGTCGCCCATTCTCCGCGGCATCACCCGCGACACGGTCATCGAGCTGCTGCGCGATGCGGGCCGCGCGGTGGAAGAGGTCTCGTTCACCCGTGACGCGCTCTACATCGCCGCCGAGGTCTTCTTCACCGGCACCGCGGCCGAGGTGACGCCGGTGCGCGAGGTCGACAACCGCCAGGTCGGTGAAGGCAAGCCGGGCGAGATCACCCGCTCGATCCAGGAGCAGTACCACCGCGTGGTGCGGGGTCACGAGCCCCGCTACGAGCACTGGCTCACCTACGTCTGAGCTAGGCTTCGCCGCGACCATGGCGAACCGGCGGACGAGCGTTTTCGAGGCGAGCCCCACGCAAGAATCGCCGAACCCCTTCGGCCTCGAGAACCCACGCATCCTCGAGCTCGCGCCGCCCGAGCCAAAGTCGATCGAGGACACCGGCCTGAAGATGGGCCTCTTGTCC
>JBBRUE010000637.1:0-4602 GCA_038248085.1 Myxococcales bacterium
ACCGGCCGACCTACTACGCGGCCGCCTCGGGCGACTTCAACCCGATCCACATCGACCCCGGGGTGGGCCAGGAGGCCGGCCTGGGCGGGGTGATCCTCCAGGGGCTGTGCACGCTGGGCTGGGCGGTCGACGCCTTCATCCGCTACCTGGGAGACCCCGGGCGCGTCAGCGGGGTGCGGGTGCGCTTCAGCCGCCCGGTCTCACCCCTCGACGTGGTGACCTTCACCGGCACGGTGATCTCCATCGAGAACGGCCGGCTGACGGCGCAGATCGAGGCCACCAACCAACGCGGCGAAGACGTGCTCAAGGGCGCGGTCGTCGAGGGGAGGCTCTGATGGCACTCGACAAGCGCTTCATCGGCCGTCGCTACGGCCCCTTCGTCTACGAAGCCGGCCTCGAGAAGATGCGGGAGTTCTCGTACGCGGTGGGGGGCGGCATCCCCTCGACCGGGTTCTCCGCCACCGGCGCCCCCGAGGGCCTGCACCCCTTCCTGCATGACGAGGCCGCGGCGAAAGAATCACCGTGGGGCGCGGTGATCGCCATGCCGAACTTCGCGGTCACCTTCGCCATCGTGCCCTTCGGCAAGGCGTGCACCGACCCGGAACTCGCGGTGAACCTGCTGCGCCTGGTGCACGGCGAACAGCGCTTCGAGTTCTTCGAGGTGGTGCAGTCCGGCGACCGGCTCACCACCAGCGGCACGATCACCGACATCTTCGCCAAGCGCAGCCTCGACTTCCTCGAGGTGACCACCGAGACGAAGAACCAGCGAGACGCATTGGTGGTGCGCGCGGTGTGGACCGCGATCATCCGCGGCTGATCACGCCCTCTTCGACGAGCTGCGCGAGAATGCGAGCGGTGTCGATGCGCGACATGCCCGAGACCGAGAAGAGATCGTCGAAGTTCACCGTGCCGTCGATCTGCGCGAGCACGAAGCCCGCGCGGTGGTCGAGGTTGAGCCAGATGATCTCGTCGTCCTTGAGCAGCACCCGGGGAATGGTCTCGAGCTTCCCCAGCTTCGACTCGAACATGTTGAGGAGCGTCTTCTCGCTCCGGTCGCGCATCGCCAGCACGTCGGGATCGTCGGGCGCGATGTGCTGCGCCTTGAGGATCAGCTCCATCGCGCCGGTGTGATCGTCGAGCTCGAGCAGGTCGCGGGCCCCGCGGAGGATGCTGCGGATCTCGTCCTTCCGGCTGTCCGGCGACTTCGTCACCTTCGAGTCGGAGGAGATGAGATCGAGCGCCCGGTCCTGGCCCACCACGGCTTCGAGCTTGATGCCGGGGTTGCTGCGGTTGTCCCACGCCGACTCAGCGCGGGGGGCGAGCGAGGGCGAGGGCCGCGGCTCCGGCGGCAATTCGGGGTCAGCCGCCCGCGGTTGCGGTGTCGAGGCCGACCACGACCAGGCAAAGCCCATCGGCTCGGTCACCGTGCGGGGGAGCTCGCCAGGTGTCTCTTCGGGCGGTGGCGCGGGAGGCGGCGGCTCGGCCGGCGGGCTGGCGAAGAGCGGGGGCGACGAGGGAGGGGGCTCGAGATCCCCCTCCATGCTGCGCGGGGGCTCCATCGAGCCGAAGAGCGGAGGCGTCGAAGGCGGGGCGATCTCGGGGCCGGCGTCGCCCCCGATGTGCACCACCCGGGGCGCGGAGTCCGGTGCCGGGGCGGGCGCGGTGAAGAGCGGAGGGGTCGAGCGCGGGGGCGACTCGGGGGGTGCCACGCCCGACAGCGAGATGGTCTGTGCGGCGGAACGCACCTGCTCGGAAAGCCCAGTGGAGGACGAACCCCAGCCATGGAGGGTCTGCTTCGGTGCGGGTGCAGGCGGCGCCGCCTGCGGCAGCGGCGACTGACCCCAGGCCGAGAGCGTCTGCCGGGACGATTCCACCGGGGCCGCCTGCGGCGTCGGTGACGGCGACCCGCCGAGCACGATGTTGGAACTCGACGACACGCCCCACCCCTGGAGCGTCTGCCGGGTCTGCCCCGAACCCGAAGACGCCCAATCGGGGGCCGTCGGCTTCGGCTCCAGCCCCGGGGGCATGGGCTGCGGCGCCGGGGTCGAGGCGCCGGTCAACCGGCCCCAGTCGCTGTCCAACGAGGGCGCGGGCGTCTGCGCGCTCTTGAAGCCCGTGGCCATGCCCCAGTCTTGATCGCTGGCGCTGGAGGCGCTGCCGGCGGCGCTGCTCACCTGGCGCTCGAAGGGGTTGCTCGCGGCCACCGCGACGGGGACCACCGGAGGGGGAGGTACGGGCGAGGGAGGCTCGGGCTGCTCGTTCTCACCCGGGGCGGGCGCCCCCGCGAGGAGCTGGGCCGCCTTGTCGTTCTCCGGGTCGAGCTTGAGGGCCCGCTCGAAGAGCTTGCGCGCCCCCTCTCGATCTCCCGAGAGCTTGAGCCAGATGCCGGCCTCCACGAGTTGGGCAGCGCGATCCTTGCTCATCCGTCAGCGACCAATCCGTTGCAGCACGCCCTTGAAGAGGCTCACCGTGCGCGTGAGGGTGTCGATGCTCTCTGTCACCCGCTTGAGCTCCACACCCTCGCCGGCCACCTTCGCCGCGTCGAGCGCCTGCTTCGCCTTCTGCAGCGCGTCCTGGCCGAACTCGCTGCCCTGGGTGGCCTGCTGGAGCTGCGGCATCAGCTCGGTCACCTCGTTCATCAGCGACTTGAGCTCCAGCCGCTTGGTCTTGACCTCTTCCTCCACGCGGGCCTCGAGGAGTAGGTCGGCCTGCTCTTCGAGGATCTTCTTCAGCTCGTCCTGGGTCAGGCCTCCGCTCGCGGTCACCTGGATCGACTGCTGCTGGCCGGTCTCCCGGTCGCGCGCGGCGACGGACACCAGGCCCTCGGAGTTGATCTCGAAGATCACGTCGATCTCCACCTCGCCGCGTTTGGCCAGCCGCAACCCGGTGAGAATGAACTCGCCCAGCAGCTCGTTCTGGTGCGCGACCTCGGCCTCGCCCTGCAGCACCATGATCTTCACGGTGGTCTGGTTGTCGCGCGAGGTGTTGAACACCTCGGTCACCGAGGTGGGCACGGTGGTGTTCTTGGGGATCAGCCGGCGCACATAGCCCCCGGCGATGGCCACGCCGAGCGACTGCGGCGTCACGTCGAGCAACACCACGTCCGATGCTTCGTTGGTCAGCGCCTCGGCCTGCACCGCCGCGCCCAGCGCCACCACCTCATCGGGGTGCACGCCCTTGCACGGGTCGCGGCGGAAGTACTGCTTCACCGCCTCCTGCACGCGGGGCATGCGGGTCATGCCGCCCACGAGGATCATCTCGCGCAGATCGACCGGCTTCACCTTCGCCTCGCCGAGCACCTGCTCGCACAGCGCGACGGTGCGCTCGACGAGCCGGGCCGTCAGCTCCTCGAGCTTCTCGCGGGTGAGCGTCTTCTGCAGGTGGAGCGCGGAGCCCCCGCCAACCGGCGTGGCGATGAACGGCAGGTTGACCTGCGTCTCCTTCGCGGTCGACAGCTCGATCTTCGCCTTCTCGGCGGCGTCTTTCAGCCGCTGCAGGGCCATGCGATCGAGCTTGAGGTTGGTGCCGTGCTCGCGCTGGAAATCGCCCGCCAGCCAGTCGATCACCGCGTTGTCGAAGTCTTCCCCCCCCAGGAAGGTGTCGCCCCCGGTCGCGATGACGTCGAAGACCCCGTTTCCGATCTCCAGCACCGAGATGTCGAAGGTGCCGCCGCCGAGATCGAACACCGCGATCTTGCCGTTGATGTTCTTGCCGAAGCCGTAGGCCAACGCCGCCGCGGTGGGCTCGTTGATGATGCGCAGCACCTCGAGGCCCGCGATGCGCCCGGCGTCCTTGGTGGCCTGCCGCTGCCCGTCGTTGAAGTACGCCGGCACGGTGATGATCGCCTTCTTCACCGTGCGCCCGAAGTGCGCCTCGGCGTCGAGCTTCAACTCGCGCAGCACCATCGCCGACAGCTCGGGCAACGCGTACTGCTTGTCGCCCAGCTTCACCTTGATGTCGTCGTGCTCGCCCGACTCGAGCGTGTAGGGGAGCCCCTTGGCCGCCTCCTGCGTCAGCGCGGAGCTGAACTTGCGGCCGATCAGGCGCTTGCTCGCGTAGACGGTGTCGGTGGGGTTGGTGATCGCCTGGCGCTTGGCGATCTGCCCGACGAGCATCTTCCCCGTCTTGGAAAGCGCGATGACCGAAGGCAGCAGGTTGGAGCCAGACCGCCCCCGAATCACCACCGGTGAACCCGCCTGCACGGTGGCGACGACGCTGTTGGTGGTTCCCAGGTCGATCCCGATGACCGGTTCACGCTCTGCTGCTGCCATGGAGCCCACAGGTTAGAACGGCCAGAGCTTCTTGCCGTGTTTTTTGACCTCGGGATGGTCGGGGTTCAGCCGGGCCGCCTCTTCGAAGTGTTTCTTCGCCAGCGCCTTCATGCCCGATTCAAGCAGCAGCCGGGCGAGGGCCATTCGGTACTCGACGTTGGTCGGCGCCGCCTCGACGGCCTTCTGGGCGAAGTTCGTCGCCTCGCGGGGGTCGGAGCCCTCTTTCTCGAAGAGAATCGCGGCCTTGTAGGCGGCCTTGTGGTTGAGCGGGTTGGCGTTCACCGCCGAGCGGAAAGCCTGCATCGCGAGGTCGGTGTCGCCCCGGGTGAGC
>JBBRUE010000638.1:0-4597 GCA_038248085.1 Myxococcales bacterium
CGGCCAGGCGCTGCCCGCTGGTCGCGTTCTCGAGCGTCGGCGCGTCTTCGGAGCGCCGGGCTTCTTCGGTCTTCTCGCGGGCGTCGGCGAGGCGATGCCCGGTGAGCGTCGACTCTGCCTGGAGCTTCGCGAACACCGCGCGCGCCGCCGCCAGCGTCGCGGTCGAGGCCTCGTGGAGCGGCCGCGCGTCCTTTTCCCAGTTCGGCCCCAGGCCGGCGAAGACCGGCGCGCACACGTCGAAGAGCCCACCCACGAGGGCGCGCTTCTCGACCACCTGCTCGGCCGTCGGTGCTCCCGCGGCCTTCTCCTCCAGCATCGCCGCGCGCGCGCGCAGGGACCCTGCTTCCTGCTCGAGCTTTTCGCCGTTCGCTCGCAGCACCTTCACGCGGTCCATCGTCTCTGCGAGCTCGGCGAAGCGCTCATGCAGCTCGGCCATCGTGCGCACCCCCGCGCGCTCGAGCATGGGCACGGCCTCGGCTTTCCACTTCCTGCGCAGGTGCTCCGCGTCTTTCCGCTTCTCGGCCGCGCCGGCGATGACCTCGATGTCCACCAGGTCGCCGATGGCCAGCTGCACGCGGCGGTCGGCCTCGATGACGTGTTCCTTCTCGACCTTCGCGGCTTCTGGTGCGCTCTCGTCGGAGGTGCTGCGCAACAGCAGCGCGCTCCTCGGCCGCACCACGACGGTGACCCCGCCCCCGAGCGCGGCGTCGGCGAGGTCGGCCTCGCGGCGCAGGTTCTCGAAGGCCGCGCGCTGCTTCTCGTCGGGCAGCGTCGAGCGGCGGGAGCTCACCTCGTCTTCGAGGGCCTTCGCGTCGGTCTGCGCCGCGAGCGCCTCGGTGGTCTTGCGGAGCGCGTCGGTGCGCGTCTGCTGCGCCTCGGCGCGCCACTGCCCGGCCAGGCGCGCGGCTTCACTCGCGGTGTGCCAGTGGCCGTAGTTCATGATGCCGTTGGCGAGCTCGGCCTCCGCCTGCGCGGCCTTCAGCTTCGCCTCCGCGGGGATGAGTTGCGCGGTGAGCCGCGTCTGCTCAGCCGTCAACCGGGCGATCTCCTCGGCCAGCCGCCGAGCGACCTTCGCCTTCTCGAGGCGCGCGAGCAGGTCGGCCCGGTCGATGGAGTGCTTCGCCTGCGCTTCCTTCAAGCGCGCGCGCGCGACGGCCCGCTCGGCTTCCCCCTCGGCGCTGCTGGCCTTGCGGTGCGCGTCTTCGGCGTCCCGCAGCGCGGTCGCCGCGACCTTCGCCGCCTGTTGCGCCGCAGCCAACAGGGACTGGTGGTCCTTGACCTGTCTCTCCAGACCAGCGACCTCCACGTCGAGCGTCGTCGCGCGCGCGGTCAACGCGTCGAGGCCGGCCAGCGCCTTCACCTCCATCGCCAGGCGCGTGTCTGCGGCTCGTTTCTCCGAGGCGCGCGCGAGCCCGGCCTGGGCGCGCTTGAGCGACTGCTCGACGGTGTCCACCGCGTGCTGTGCGTCGAGCCAGAGCGCCTGGAGCCGCTTCGCTTCCAGCTCGGTGTTGACCGAGTCGGCGAGCGCCTGCTGCTGCGCCATCAGCTCGTCGGTGAGCCGCTTCACCGCCTCGGAGGCCTGGGTGAGCGGGGCGTGCTGGCCGCTCTTCCGGCGCCCGGTGAGGGTGAAGTACTGCTCGTGCTCACGCTGCGCGGCGTCGAGCACGTGGCGCACCAGCGGGTCTTGCGCGAGCGCAGAGAGCGCGGCGGTGAGCTTGAGCTTCCCTCCCGGCTCGAGGTCGCCCTCGAGGCTGCTCGAGAGAATGGCGTCGACGTCGGTCTGCGCCGCGAGCAGCGCGTTGGCGAGGAAGCTCTCGGGCATGCCCTTGGTGCCGGTACGACCTCCCGGTGCGGCGAGGCCCCACCCGAGCAGTTGGCGCAGCCTCTCGTCGACCTGCCGCTCGTGCGAGTCGACGGAGAACTCCTTCCCGTCCTTCGAGAACGAGAGCGTGGCCTTGTTCTCGGTGAAGCGCTTGGTCACGCGCCAGTACTTGCCCGCGTCGTCGACGAAGGTGAGCGAGACGACGGGCTTCGCTGGCTCGTGCCACGGCACGTAGGCGTCGGCTGCGCTCGAGTTGCTCGGCAGCAGGAGCGCCGCGCGAAGCGCCACTCCGAGCGTCGACTTGCCGAGGTCGTTGGGGCCGTAGAGCACGTTGAGGCCGGGCCCCAGCTCGAGCTCCGCCGCGGTGACGGCCCTGAAGTTCTCGACCGCGAGCTTCACGAAGCGCATCAGGACGCCTTCTGTTTCGACAGCGCGAAGAGGTGGAACAGGGCGCGCTCGGCGGCCGCGCGTTGAGCCGGGTCTTCCGCGGCGAGCTTGAGCCGCTTCACCGTCGCCTGCAGCACCGCGGGGAGCTCGGCGCTCAGCGCTTCCACGTTGGAGAGGTCGAGCGAGAGCTTCTCGCGGTCGAGCTCGAGCACGCCGACCCGCGCGTGCGTGGCCTCGGAGCCCTGGAGCCGGGAGAGGATCGCCTCCGCCTCCTGGTATTCCGGCGCGGCGACCTGCAGGTCGAGGGTCAGCCGCAGCACGCGAGCCGCGAGGTCGGTGCGCATCACCAGCAGCCGCAGCGCTTCCATCGACTTGACGGTGAGCGCCTCCCACTTCCAGTGACCGACCGAGCGCTTCTGCACCATCGCCTTGCGCGCGCGGTTGATGAAGACCAGCGCGACGTGGCCGGCGTCCTGCTCGTCGAAGGCCGTCGGCTCGGGCGTGCCCGGGTACACCGTGGGGGGCTCCTTCCGCTCGGGAGGCACGAAGCGGAAGCCGTGCGTGTCGCCGATGGCCAGGTAGTCGAGGCCACGCTCGAGCACCGCGTCCTTCGAGATGGGGAAGTTGGTCTTCCAGTCGCCGGCGTCGAAGGTCGAGCCGTGCACCAGGCCGATGCGCACGCGCTCGTCACCGGGGGCGCGGAGGGGAATGAGCGCGGTGGGGTCACCCTGGCCAGCGCGCGACTGGCAGGGCACGGCGTAGAGCACGCAGTCATTCGGCAGCGCGACCTCGAGGAGCTCCTGGTCGACGACGTGCACGAACGAAGGCAACGCGCGGCGGAAGGTGGGGTCCTTCCACACCGAGTCCGGGAGCAGCGGGTCGTGGTTGCCGGGGAGCAGGAAGATGGGGCGGTCGGCCCAGGTGAGCCGCTGAAGGACAGAGAGCAGCGCGTCGCGGAAGTCGGGGTCGGGGTTGGGGACGTCGAAGAGGTCGCCGGCGCAGAGCACCGCGTCGACCTGGTGGTGTTCGGCCTCGGCGAAGATGCGGTCGAGCACGTCACGGCGCGCGCGGCTGAGCGTCTTCGCGGCCTCGGGGCCGAAGCGGGGGAACCGCCGGCCCAGGTGCCAGTCGGCGGTGTGGAGCAGCTTGAGCACGATGTCGTCCTCCGTGCGTTTCATTCGATGACCAGGTCGAGGTCGAACAGCGTGTCGATTCGGGGCGGGGTGTAGCGGCGCGCGCGGATGTGCGCCTGGTGCTTGAGGAAGCGCGGGTCTTCACGGCGCGAGAGGCGCTCGAGCTCGTCGTCGAGGGCGTCGAGCTGCTTCTGGAGCTCGGTGCGCGAGCGCTCGGCGTCTTCACGGGCCTCGGAGCCGGTCGCGCCGTCGCGGCGCTGGGTGGCGAGCTCGAAGCGCTCGTCGAGCACCGCGCGGCGCTTGCGGAGGACGAGGAGGCGGTCTTCGACGAAGCGTTCACCCTGCAGGGTGGCGCGCTCGAAGCGGAGGTGCTCCGCGGTGTCGAGGTCCGCCTGGGCGAAGAAGAGCGCCTGCTCGACCGCGTCCTCGACGCCCTCGCCCCCAAGGGGGGAGAGGGTTGGGGAGAGGGGCAGTCGAGCGAAGAACGTGCCGCGCATCACCGCCAGGGCCTCGCTCGCCTCGAGCACCTCGCCGTCCTCCATCACCACCACCGGCAACAGCACCTCGACCCGCTCGAACCCGTCGGCGCTGAGCTTCACCAGCCGCAGGTGCCCGCGCTTGCCCGACAACCGCGCCAGCCCGTCCACCCTGATCCGCACCGCGCCCAGCGGCCCATGCGCCCGCGCCTCACGCACGGCACTGACCACCAGCGGATGCGACAGGTGCAGCGGCCCATGCGCGACCCCGTCGATCTCCACCACCTGCCCCGCGGCCCCATGCGACGTCGTCCACTTCACCCCGGACGCGTCGAGGTGACTGGTCACCACCGCGAGCAGGTCGGCGTCGAGCGCCGCGAGCGCCGCCGGCATGCCCTCGTGGTGCTTGCGGAACACCCGCTGCACCTCTTCATCGAAGCGCTCGGCGAGCACGCTGGCGGTCCGCGCGTTCGTCTCCTCGAACTTCCGACGCTCGTCGGCCACCCGGTCGCGCAGGGCGCGCAGCTCGTCGTGCACCTCGTCGATCGTCCGGGCCCGCTCGTAGATCCGCCGCAGCTCGCCCTCGAACTCGGCGCCGAGCGCGCTCACCAGCACGTCCCCCGACGTCCCACCTGCGCGGTGCAACACCTGGTCGCTGGCGTCGAGCACGGTGCCGAACAGCTCGAGCTTCCGGCTCAAGATGTCGAAGGTGAGGGCCTGGGTCTCGTTGTCCTTGGCGATGAAGTTGATGACCGTCACGTCGTGCTGCTGGCCGTACC
>JBBRUE010000639.1:0-4591 GCA_038248085.1 Myxococcales bacterium
CATCGTCAACGAGCCGACGGCGGCGGCCCTGGCGTGGGGTTACTCGCATCGCAAGCCGCAGCGGGTGCTGGTCTACGATCTCGGCGGCGGCACCTTCGACGCGTCGGTGCTCGAGTACACCGAGGCGGTCTACGAGGTCGTCTCCACCGGCGGCGACAGCTTCCTGGGCGGCATCGACTTCGACTCGGCGATCGTCGCGCAGTTGATGACCGACTTCGAGGAGCGCACCGACACCATCTTCACCGACCGGGTCGCCATCCAGCGGGTCTACGACGCCGCCGAGCGGGCCAAGATGTCGCTCTCGTCACTCACCGAGGCGCGCATTCACGTGCCCTTCGTGGCGGTGGTCAACGGCAAGCCGATCGACCTCGACGTGAACCTCACCCGCCTGCAGCTCGAGAAGCTGACCCGGTCGATCGTCGATCGCACGATGGAGGTCTGCCAGGACGTCATCAAGACGCGCTTCCTGCGCGCAGATCAGATCGACGAGATCATCCTCGTCGGTGGTCAGTCGCGCGCGCCGCTGGTGCAGGAGCGCATCGCCCTGCTCTTCGGTCGCAAGCCGGTGTCGGCCGGCAACCCCGAGGAGGCGGTGGCGCTCGGGGCCGCCCTGCTCGCCGACGCGCTGGAGAAGAAGGCCGGGCTGCTGCTGATCGACGTGCTCCCGATGTCGATCGGCATCGGGCTCCCCGGGGGGCGCTTCCACCCGATCATCCTGCGCAACACCTCGCTGCCCACCACCCGCAAGTACCGTATGGTGACGACCCGCGAGAACCAGAGGACCCTCGAGCTCTCGGTGTTCCAGGGCGAGGCCGCCCGGGCCGGCGACAACACCTGGCTGGGCACGTTCAAGGTGCCGGAGCTCCCCCCGGGGCCGCGTGGCGCGGTGGCCATCGAGCTCACCTTCGAGCTGAGCAACGAGTGCCTGCTGACGCTCACCGCGCGCGAGGAGTCGACGGGGACGCAGATCGTCTCCCAGTTCGCCACCCGCGATACCCCGGCAGCGGTGAAGGAGCGCATCCGTTCCCTCGAGGAGGACACCGACCCGGAGGTCGACGTGTTTCAGCCCCGGGGCGTGCTGGGCTGGCTCAAGCGCTTGTTCACCTGACTGTGCTTCCTCGCCCCCATCAGGCGGAGCCACCCAGCTGGTGTGAAGGGCTCAGCTGACGATGCGCTCGTTGCGAGCCCGGCTGGCCTGCTTTTCCCGCTCACCGAGCGCGGCCTGCAGGTACTTGCCCGACAGCTTCCGCCCGATCAGCTCCTGGGCGAGCTCGCCGGCCTCGACCAGCCGGTTCAAGTCGATGCCGGTCTGCACGCCCATGCCGTTGAGCATGTAGACGAGGTCTTCCGTCGCCAGGTTGCCCGCGGCGCCGGGGGCGTAGGGACACCCGCCGAGCCCGCCGATGCTCGAGTCGAAGGTGGTGATGCCCATCGTCAGGCCGATCAGCGCGTTGGCGAGCGCAGTGCCCCGCGTGTCGTGGAGGTGCAGCGCGATCTGCGGCAGGGGGACGATCGCGCCCACCTCGGTGATCAGCTCCGCCGTCTGGGTCGGCGTGCCCACGCCGATCGTGTCACCCATCGACAGCTGGTAAAACCCGATGTCCGCGAGCTGCTTGACCACCTCGACCACCCGCGACACCGGGGTGATCCCCTCGTACGGGCAGCCCCACACGGTCGACAGGTAGCAGCGCACGCGCATGCCGGCCTTCCGCGCGCCCTCGGCGACCTCGCGCGCGGTGCTGATCGCCTCGGCCACCGACTTGTTGATGTTCTTCTTCGAGTGGCTCTCGGTGACCGAGAGGAAGACCGCGGCCTCCTGGAGCCCGGCGGCCTTGGCGCGCTCGAGGCCCTTCAGGTTCGGCACCAGCGCGGTGAAGATCACGTCGTCGCGGCGCGGCAACAGGCCGATCAACTTCTCGGCGTCGGCGAGTTGGGGAATCCACCGCGGGGAGACGAAGCTCGAGACCTCGATGCGCTTGAGACCCGCGTCCATCAGCGACTCGATGAGCCGCGCCTTGTCCGGCGTCGCCAGGGTGCGCAGCTCGTTCTGCAGCCCGTCGCGCGGGCCGACCTCGTAGACCTCCACGCGCTTCGGCAGGCTGCTCAGCATTCGTTCAGGCACGCCGTTCGGCTCCCAGGATCACATCCGTCGAGGTGTCTTCTAACGGCCCGGCGTCCACCCCGCCGACCCACCATTGGACGTGGAACCCGGCTTCTGCCAGCAGGCCCCGCCACTCGTCGAGGTCATAGTAGCGAATGAAGAACGAGGCCTCGAGCACGCGCCCGTCGTCGAGGGTGAGGCGGCGGGTGATCTCGTCGCGCCGCTTGTCGAAATCCAGCTTCGCCCGCTCGACGAGGTGATCGCCCTGGCCGATCGGTCCGTCGTAGCTCGCCTCCGGCTGGGCGATGGCGCGAGCGGGGTTCGTACCGTGGACGATGACCGTCCCCCCTGGCCGGACACAGCGCGCCAGCTCGCGGAGGATCACCGGGACCTCGTGGTCCTCGAAGGTGCCCAGCGAGTTGTACCAACACCAGGCGCCGGCGAAGGCCCCGTCCCGGAACGGGAGCGAGCGCAGATCGGCCCGCGCCACCGCCCCCTGCCGCCGCGCTTCGACCAGCGAGAGGCCGTCGCGATCGACGCCGAAGCCCGGGATCTCCGCGAGGTGCCGGCCGTGGCCGCACCCGAGATCGAGGAGGGGTCCCTCCGGCAGCCGCGCCCGGAGAAACGCGGCCTCAGCCTTCGTCACGTCGAGCGAGAGGAACGGCCGCGTCGATCGGAGGTAGAGCTCCCCGAAGAACGGATCGCTCATGACAGCGCGTCGTCGGGATCGTCTTCGTCGAGTTCGACGCGCGAGCGGTCGAGGTCGAGGGTTCCCTCGGCGTTCCAGGTGAGCTTCACCCCATGCGGCAGCGCGAGGAACCGCACCAGCTCGGGGGCGCGTCGCGAGAGATCGATCAGCGACATCACGCCGTTCTCGCCGGAGTCGCCCTCGACCGTGCTGCGGAACCGCCAGCCACTGTCGCGCGACGAGTGCGACTCTTCGCGCACCGCCACCATCGACTTCAGCTCGCTGACGAAGCCCTTCACCTGCGCCGTGCTGGTCGCGTGGGGGGAGTCACCGGTGAGGTCGAGCTCCTCGAGCAGCATGCGCTGCTCCATCGAGCGGCGCAGCGGCACCGACAGGTCTTCGAGCGCCTCGTGGTTTCCCGGCGGTGAGGCCTTCACCTCGAGCACGCCCACGCCATCGAAGAGTTCGGGCGGCACCAGCTTCTGCACGAGCGGCGGGTGCCACCCACGGAAGGGACCACCCGCGGAGCCTTCGGCCGCGAGGAAGGTGATGCGATCGAAGCCGAAGGACATCGCCTGGCCCTGCTCGAGCCGGCGGTTGTGATCGAGCAGCCAGTCGGCGAGGTGGCCGCACATCAGCGCGGCCTCCTCCATCAGCGTCGGGTCGGTGAACTCGAAGGTGATCTCCCGCTGCCCGAGCTTCGAGAAGCCGATGGTCTCGGCGCGCACGCCGTGTTCGCCCATGTCGGTGAAGCCCACGGAGAACAGATCTTCGGCGAGCAGGTAGTCGGGCAACGCCTCGACCGCGCCCTCGAGGGGAAAGGGCCACAGGCGCAACACGTCGAGCGCGAAGCCATGCACGCCCGCGGTCGCCGCGAGCACCGCCTGGCGGACCTCGGCGAAGAACGGCTCGGGGCGCCCCTTTACCTTGCGGCGAAACCCGAGGAGGAACCCGCGCTTGTGTTTCGCGCGGCGGAACGCGGTGGCGTGCGGGCCGAAGAGTTCGTCCTGGTGGCCGGGGAGCAACAGGCTCCCCATCTCCCCGAGGAAGACGTCGGTGTTTACCGGCGAGGCGAAGGACTCAGTGAGCCCTGCTCCATCGGTGTAGATCGCGAAGAAACTGCTGAGGGTGGGCACGACGCGTCGAAGTGTATTCGCTGATCAGTGTCCGCGTGAAACTTCCGGCAAACGGGGCGCGTCGCCGGTTTCCATCGGACCCGAATTGTTCAGCGAGCCCGCATTTCATTCTTGAAAGGTCGTGACGCCGAACGCTGCCAACAAGGTCTCGCTCGCGACCGTTGGCGTCACGCGCCCAGCGAGCACGTCGGCCTCGACGGCGGCCAGCGTGGCCTCGACCGCGGGGTGCGCACGGAAGGCGCGTTCCAGGCGCTCGGTGATCAACGCCCACATCCACGAGCGGCCCTGCTCGGCCCGCACCTGCGCCAGCCCGCCGGAGGCCTCGAGGGCCGCGCGGTGCGCCTCGATGATCGCCCACAGCTCGTCGAGCCCGTCGCCCGTCTGGCCGGAGACCGCGAGGGCCTGGGTGGTCCAGTCCGCGCGGCGATGCGGGAGGTAGCGGAGCGCGGCCTTGAGATCTCCCAGCGCGAGGCGGGCCCGGTCGACCCCGGCGCCGTCGGCCTTGTTCACCGCGATCGCGTCGGCGAGCTCGAGGATGCCCTTCTTGATCCCCTGCAGCTCGTCCCCCGAGCCGGGGAGCATGAGCACGAGGAAGAAGTCGACCATCTCGGCGACCGCGGTCTCGCCTTGCCCTACCCCGACCGTCTCGATCAACACCACGTCGAA
>JBBRUE010000640.1:0-4590 GCA_038248085.1 Myxococcales bacterium
GACCGTCTGCCGATCGGTCGACACCTGGAGCTTCTTCTCGAGCAGGCCCACCATCGCGTCGAGCTTGTCTTCTTCGGTGGGGGCGCCGAGCACCAGGTGCATCGCGCGGTCCTTGAGCTTCACGATCGGAGGGCGCGTCTCTTCCCAGCTCTTCATCAGGTTGGTCTGCTTGATGAGCGAGACGATGTTGTCGTGGGCGAAGACGAGCTCACGGGCCGCGCGGGTCGGGTCTTCCGAGGGCATCGACGAGCGCGGGTTTCCCAGCGCACGAATGAGGTCGTTGTTGTTGGCGAGGAGGCGCGATTCGGCGTGGTAGGTGCGGGGCAGCAGCACCGCCGCCCCGACGCCGAGCAGCGCGATCGCCAGGAAGGTCGCCACCGCGAGCAGCCGGTGACGCCGCACGCCGCGAAAGACGAAGCCCAGCACCTGGCGCGCGAGCTGGGTGTCGAAGAGCTGCGGCTCGAGCACCGGCGCGGGGGGCGTTTCGTCCTTCACGTGCCCTCCATCGCCTCGGCGACCGCCTGCTTGAACTCGGCCTGGGTGAACGGCTTGACGAGGTACACCCGCACTCCGACCTCTTCGGCCTGGGCGCGGTCTTCGGGCATCGTGCGCGCGCTCACCATGAGGATGGGGAGGCCGTTGAGCGTCGTCGACCGGCCCACGTGCTCGCATACGTCATAGCCGGACGACTCGGGCAGCATGAGGTCGATGCACAACAGGGAAGGCCGACGCTCGTCGAGCCGCTTGATGGCGGTGCGTCCATCGGCGGCCTGGGTGACCTCGAAGCCGAGCCGGGTCAACGACGCGACCAGGAGCTTGCGGATCTCCGGATCGTCGTCCACCACCAGCACCGTCTTCTTCTGCGCGCTCACGAGTTCTGTGTCCTCACCACGCCAGGGAATCTTGCTGCCGAACCGTCGCCGAGACCGTACCGACCGCCTGCACCTGGCCCGGAAGGCCCAGCCGCGGCTGCTCGGTCCATAGCACGCGAGCTGACGCCTGCAGCAGCAACCACGTCTTCGCCGTCCACGTGACGGTGGCTTCGCCGGAGACGAGGCGATCGCCCGCCTGCTCGGAGCGACCCACCGGCACCGCCAGGGCCCCGGAGGCGGCGGCCATCACCGCCCACTCGCGCGCCGGCTGCAGGTCGGCCTGCACGCGGCCCTCGAGGCGCTCATAGACCAGCGCGGTGAAGCGATCGGCGAAGGGCGCCATGCGCAGCGAGACGCCCACCCGCAGCGGGTGGTGGGCCACCACGTCGTTCCACGCGATCGACCCCGTGGCGATGGGGAGTGGCTCGAGGTAGGTGCCGGGAAGGCCCTGCTCGGCGCTGACGATCACTTCCCGGGTGAGCGCGACGCCGGCGCCGAGTGACGAGCTGAGGGTGCGCGACCACGGGCGGTCCCATGACTCGGTGAGCTGCGCGATGAGCTGTTCCCCGCCAGGGTAAACCGTGACGAAGCGCGACGAGACGACCTGGGCGCTGGTGGTCAGCGCGTCTTGTTCGCGGTCGACCACCACGCGCGCGCGCAGCGAGCCGCTCGGGCCGTGTTGCAGCGGCAACCCGCCGACGGTGCCCTCGGGGCTTCCGGAGATCGTGTAGCCGGCGTTCAGGCTCAGCGAGAACCGATCGGTGGGCCGGGCCTCGAGGTTGATCAGCGTCGCCGAGCGCAGGTAGGGCACGCTGCCGAGGGTCTGCACCTCGTTGACGCCCCCGGGCAGGCCGCCTTCGGGGGAGCGCGCCGAGGTGATGTCGGTCAGTCCCCAGGCTCCGTCTTCGCCCAGCAGCAAGGTCGCGCGCTGCCAGCGGTAGGCCCAGGTGACGCGCCCGCGCTGCAGGGGCAGCAAGGGCCCGCCGGACACTGGCTCCCGCCAGATGAAGGTCGGCGCGTACTGAAAGAGGAAGGTGCTGTTCTCCAGGCCCAGGGACAACTGGCCCAGCGGCGCGATCTCGAGATCGCCGGTGATCGGGCTCTTGCAGTCGGCGACCGAAGGGCAGACGCGGTCGATCCCGGGCAGGGAGTTGCGCACGCGGACCTCGGTGCGCAGCGAGACGAGGTACTGCACGTCGACCGCGCGCGCCCCGAGCGGCCAGCAGAGCGCGATGATCAGCACCCCGAGCTCGAGCTGGAGCGACTGCCGGCGCATTACTCGGCGACCACCACGTCGCCGGGGAGCAAGGTGAAGCGCGCCGCGGCGCCCTCGCCGCGAGAGAGGGCCTCCCAGGTGAAGCGGATGCGCCTGGGTGCGGGCTGACCCGCCGTCTTGCGCAGCACGAAGATGCCGTCACGGTGGGCGAAGTCGGTGAGCCCGCCCGCCGCCGCGAGCGCCTGGAGCACGCCCGAGCCGGGCTCGATGGTCACCACGCCCGAGCGCGTCACCTCGCCGAGCACCGAGACCAGCACCGGCCGCATCTCCTCGAGCGAGACCGTCACCACCGGGGTGTTGATGAAGTCCTTGAGCTTGACCTGGAGCTCGGCCGCCAGCACCGCCGGCGACTTGCCCGCGACCAGCACGTCGTTGACCAGCGGCAGCGACACCTTGCCGTCGGCGCGCACGCGCACGCGAGCCGACACCGCCTCCTGCTGAAAGACGCGCACCTGGAGCACGTCACCGGCCGCGATCACGTAGTCGGTGGCGTCGGTGATGATCGCCGCGTCCACGTCGAGGAAGGCGCCGCGGGGCGTGTAGCAACCGGCGGTGAGCAGGCAGAGCGAGGCGGCGACGAGGAGGCGGGTCATGAGTTTGAAGTCTCCAGTGCAAACCCGGGGGCGAGGTGCACGGGGCGACTTTGAGCACAGCGGGCGGCGGGAGGCTCCGGTTTCAGCTCGCCCCGCGGCCGGTGAGCACTACGGGGAAGGTCTTAAGTATGAGGCTGATGTCCTTCGAGAAGCTCCAGGTGTCGATGTACTGGAGGTCCATGTACATCCACTGCTCGAAGCTGATCTCGTTGCGGCCAGAGACCTGCCAGATGCACGTCAGACCGGGGCGCACGGAGAGGCGACGGCGCTGCCAGGGTTCGTACTTCGCGACCTCGTTGGGCACGGGCGGCCGCGGGCCGACCACGCTCATGTCGCCGCGGAGCACGTTGATCAGCTGGGGGAGCTCGTCGATGGAGAACTTGCGGAGCACCCGGCCGATGGAGGTGATGCGCGGGTCCTTCTTCATCTTGAAGACCGGCCCATCCATCTCGTTCTGCGCGGCGAGCTTGGCCTTCAGCTCCTCGGCGTTCTCCACCATGGTGCGGAACTTCAGCATCTTGAACGGGCGGCCGTGCAGACCGACGCGGGTCTGGCGGAAGAGCAGCGGGCCGCGCGAGGTCACCTTCACCACGAGGGCCACGACGAGGAGCATCGGCGCGAGCACCCACAGCGCCACGCCCGAGGAGATGATGTCGAAGAGCCGCTTGAAGGCCATCTCGACCGGCTTGGACTGCACCGACTGGTAGTGGATGTAGCCGTCGTTCACGCCGTGGGTGAGCAGCGGGCGGGCGCGCTCGAGGCGATAGTTGATGGCCGGCGTCGCGAAGGGCACCCCGAAGCGCTCGCACACCTTGATGGCCGCCTGGATCTCCTGGCCGTGGGCGGGGCTGGTCGAGGCGAAGTACACCTCGGCGACCGGCATCGCGCCGAGGACCTGCTGGAGCTCCGTCGCCACGCCCAGCACGCGCGCCTTGAGGGTCTTCGCGGGCTGCTCGTTCGAGAAGCGCACCAGGCCCAGCACTTCCTGACGGCCCTTCTTGCGCAGGCCGTCGAGGGTGGCGCGGGCCAACGGGCCGGTGCCGACGATCAGCACGTCGTCGACCGGACCCGAGCGGCTCGAGAGCGTGCGGAAGACGGTGGCGCGCAGCACCAGCGCCGTGGGCCACGACACGAGGAGGAAGATGCCGACGTTGGGCAGTTCGCGCGACGGAAGGACCAGCCCCATCACCGCCAGCACGGTGGTGACCGCGAGCACGAGGATCGAGGTCATCGCGCCGTCATCGAGCGCCGCCCGGTCGGAGGCCCACGGGTCGTACTGCCGCAGCGCCATCGCGGTGATCATCCACGTGCCCATCGCCGCCAGCGCGAAGGTCGTCACCGCGTTCGTCAGCGGGGCGCCCGTCAGCAGCGTCGCACCAACCGAAGCCACCACCAGCGCGAGGAGATCGAGGAGCAGGCTCGTACGGGCCACGGCTCCTGCGGCGATTCTCCCGAAAAGTGTGTTCATGTAGGTTTCTCGGCTGAAAGATGGAGAAGTTGCGACTGCACTTGAATTTTCGACTGGCGCGACACCTACCACAACGCACTGCGTTAGCTGCGACTTCTTGTGTGTCTGATGTGTTACAGACTGACGCGCTGCATTACGTGTCCCAACTTACGATACGATCAGAATGCAGCAGCGGTGCCAAATTTGCGCGCCGCTCCATGTAGCTAGAACTCCTACATCTCTGAAAAGACCCCTTACAACTGGGGATGGAGCGGTCGCAGGAATGGGACATGCGCTCGCACGCCACTTGCTGTTTGCTCCCCCCATGTTCCGGCTCGGTCTGCTGATGCTGACGGTAGGTGTCCTTGCATGCGGAGGTCCGTCGAAGGTCGACGGAGGAAC
>JBBRUE010000641.1:0-4587 GCA_038248085.1 Myxococcales bacterium
AGGCCCTCTTCGTGCTCATCGACACCGCGACCTCGCAGCCCATTCCCGGCGCGAAGGTCGATGTGAGCGAGCTGCGCAATCGCATCACCGTCACCACGGGCGCCGATGGCACCTTCGCGCTCCCGGTGGACAAGAAGTACATCGACGAGAACCCCGTCTTCCTCGTGACACTCCCCAAGGGCATCAGTGAATACAAGGTGGTGGCGGCCCCGAAGGTGGTGCCGGTCGTGGTGCCGGTCGTGGTGCCGCCGGCCGAGGTCCCCGACGCGGGAATGCCCGCTTCGAATGGTTGAGGCGTCCTTCCGTCGAGACCCCATCATGAGACTGCTGGCTGTCGGGTGTGTGTTGTTGAGCGCGGCGTCGTGGGCGGCGGACACCGAGGTCTTCTACGGCTGGTCGAAGGACGGCACCTGGCTCGTCTACGAGCAGCACACGCGTGACGAGCGCGTCGAGCTGTACTTCTGCCAGAGCGACTCCGGGGTGAACCCCTCGTGGCCGGCCAACCTCAACGGCATGGACCGCGAAGACGGCACGCTCTCGTGCGTGCGGTTCCTCGACCCGAACAAGGCGCCCTACCAGTGGAAGAACCTGCTGGTGCTGCCCCCGCCTTCGCTGCAGCAGAACGGCATCGCCATTCAGAGCGAGCTGGTCGGCGACGGCGAGACGCCCGGCTTCACCCTGGTCGCCGGGGACAAGAAGCAGTCCTGCTACGCGTCGGCGGTGCGGGAAGACTCCAAGCTGCAGAAGAGCTGGTTCCACCCGAACGGGAAGTACGTCGCGGTGATCATCGACGGTAACTTCCGGCACTGCGCCGTCACGCTCAAGGGCGTGAAGCCGAAGAAGAAGTAGTCAACCACCCCGCTCATCGGCGGGCCTCGTGTTCGAGCCAGCGCAGCACGCGCGCCTCGGCCCAGAATCGCGGTCGCACCACCGAGCCTTCGGCGAAGCCGACGTGGCCGCCGCGCTTCGTGAGCAGCACGTCGAGCGCGAGGTTCTTGGTCACGTCGGCCGGCAGTGCCGGTGGCGCGAGCGCGTCATCGTGCGACGAGAGCAGCAGCGTCCGGGTGCGGATGCGCTCGAGCTGCGGCGCCGCCGAGCAGGTCGCGTAGTAGTGCTCCGCCGAGTCGAAGCCGAAGAGCGGCGCGGTCACCACGTGATCGAAGTCGCGAATGCCCCGGGCCGCGGAGATCGCCTTCACGTCGAATGACCTCGGGTGGTGGCGGGCCTTCGCCAGCGCCTTGGCCTTCATCGCGGGGAGAAAGTGCGCGAGGTACCGCCGCGCGATGAGCGAGTCGGAGTCGAGGAAGCGGGCGCCCCGCGCGAGATCGTAGGGCGCCGACACCGCCACCGCCGCGTGGAGCCTGGACGCGCCGTCGTCGCGCGCGAGGAAGTTGAGCACCACGCTGGCGCCCAACGAGAAGCCGACCGCGAAGACCGGGCCCTCGAGTGATTTCACCAGCCACGCGAGATCGCGGTAGTCGCCCGAGGAATACGACGCGGCCTGGCGGTTCGGCTCGCCCGAGCAGCTGCGGGCGTTGAGCGCGAGGCCGGTCCACCCGCGCGCCTGCACCTCGCGCAGCATCAGCTGCATGTAGCCCGACGCCGACGAGCCCTCGAGCCCGTGGAGCAGCACCACGGTGGGCGCGCCCGGGCGGCCCTCCACGCGATCGAGATCGACGAAGTCACCGTCGGGCGTCTCGCGGCGCTCGCGACGCATCGGCAGCTCGGGCCGCGGCCGCGCGAGCACGCCGAAGAGCGACTGCGCGTGGCCCCAACCCAGTCCGAAGGCAGGGCGTAACTCGTCGGGGAGGGTGGGCATGGGGAGGAAAAAAGAGAGCCGCCTCTCATACGGCAGAGGCGGCTCCACAGCTTTTCTTTTGGGTCCATCTCCGTGGCGTCACTGAAGCCGAAGCTTCAGAGGTTCACCGCGGAGATGGTTCCCTGACTGTCGTTTGCCAAGGCACCACCTCCTTTCGTCGCCCCGAAGGGCTCCGCACATCCTTACGCATCGGCGTCTGCTGGCAAGGGAGCGGCTGTGCGTTCGGGTAGGCGTCACGGCCCGATCAGGGCGCTGGCTTGACCTGCGACTCGGGGAAGTACCTGAGCAGAATGCCCTTCGCGTCGACCCCGCGTTCGGCCAGCGAGCGCGCGCCGAGCTGGCAGAGGCCCACGCCGTGGCCCAGCCCCGTGCCCTCGATGCGCAGCGAGGTGTCGGTCTGGGTGGTGGTGAACTTGAGGCTGCGCACCGCCTGCCAGCCGAACGCGCGGCCCATGCGCGAGAGGAAGTCCTGGCCGGTGAAGCGCTTGCCGAAGACGCGCACCTCCACGACCCGGCCGGCCTCGTCGCGTCGCAGCGGCTCGAGGGCGATGCCTTCCGGCGCCACGGCCATCGCGCGCGCGAGGTCGGCCTGTTCCACCTCGAAGGTCCACGCGAAGTCGGGGGTCTTGCAGCGCGGGCTCCCGTTCTCGATGTCGCTCACCGCAGAGCCCGCGGCGTCTTCGCCGAACACCTCGCTGGCCTTGCTGGTGTGGCCGCCGCACGACGAGTGGAAGAAGGCCGGCTTGAGCACGATGCCCCCGATGAGCAGCACCTGGCCCGCCGTCTTCTTCACCGCGGCCTCGGCTTCGGGGCTCGACTCGGTCTTCCCCCGGTAGAGCTGGCAGTGCGCGAGGTCGCACAGGTGGTAGCCCGCGCGCTCGTGACGCTTGCGGCCGGTGAGGGCGAAGGTCCGCGAGACGATGGCCTGGGCCTCGAGCGCGGCCGGCTTGCCGCCATCGGCCTCGGCCTTCACCACCGACGGCAGGTAGCCCTCGACGTCGACCACGTTGATCAACCGCAGCAGCCCGCCCTGGAGCGAGACGCGCACCTGGCCTGCGTACTCGCGCTTGGTGCTCTTCACCGTCACCGTCACGCCGTCCTCCGCGACGAGCTGGGTACAGTTCGCCTCGCCGACCTTCACGTCGCGCAGCGAGGCCTCGGCGTCGAGCGCCTGGCCGGCGAGCGGCTTGCCGTCGCAGGTGAAGCGGGCGGCCTCGAGGTGCACCCGGGAAGGCGTCTCGCGTTCGAGCACGCGGACCTCGAGCGGCGCCGCAGCGACGAGCAGCAGGAGCAGGGCGCTCACGGCTTCGGCTCCTTCACCAGTCTCCACCGCGGGGCCTCGAGCACCAGCTGCGAGCCCTGCGCGCCCTGGCTCCAGGCCCCCTTCGCGTCGCGCGTAGCCTCGGGGAGGTACTGCTTCGAGACGAGCGTGCCGCCCACCACGACCCGTTGACCGTTGACGGTGTTCGGCCAGGCCTCGAGGCCCGCGAGGGAGATCGGCACCGCACCCACCAGCAGCACCGCGCCTCCCTTGGCGTCGCGCGCGAGGCCGCCGAGCCGCACCCGCCGACCCACCAGCTTGCCGGGAACGCGCACGTCCAGCTTCGGCGTTCCCGGGGCGCGGAGGTGGGGCGCGAGCAGCGACTGTTCGTGATCGGTCAGCGACGGGCTGAGCAACCCCTCGACGCGCACCCGGCTCCCGACGAAGACGTCCCAGCCCGCAGGCGGCGCGGCGTACGACACGTAGACGGTGGTGTCGTCATCGAGCACCACCGCGGTGCCCTGCCATGCGCCCTGGCCCTTGCCGATCGCCACGCGCTCGACGACGCCGAAGATCGCCACGACCTGGCCGAGGTGGAGCCGCACCTGCTCTGCGTTCGTCACTTCGGGTACCGGCACAGGCGCCCCCAACAGCAGCGTTGCCACCAACAGTCCTGGCGACATGGTCCACCGCCTTCAGTCGACGAAGAAGTCCGGCGTGGGCTCGACGTTCGGATCGACCTGGTAGGCCTTGAAGTCGGTGACGCCGGTGGCGCGCAGCACCTCGTCGTCGATGCAGAAGTTCCCGGTGAAGTCCTTGCCCTTGCAGAAGATCGCGTGCGCCGCGTCGGCCATGATCTCCGGCTTGCGGCTGGCTTTCATCAGCTCCTCGCCGCCGAGCATGTTCACCGCCGCGGTGGCGATGGTGGTGCGCGGCCACAGCGCGTTGATCGCCACCTGGCCCTTGAACTCCGAGGCCATGCCCAGCACGCACATCGACATGCCGAACTTCGCCATCGTGTACGCCACGTGGTTCTCGAACCACTTCGCCTGCATCGAGAGCGGAGGCGAGAGGTTCAAGATGTGCGGCGTGTGCTTCGACTGCAGCAGGTGGGGGAGGCAGGTCTGGCTGACGAGGAAAGTGCCCCGCGTGTTGACGTGGTGCATCAGGTCGTAGCGCTTCATCGTCGTCTCGAGCGTGCCGGTGAGGCTGATCGCGCTGGCGTTGTTCACGCAGATGTCGAGGCTGCCGAAGGTGTCGACCGTCTTCTTCACCGCCTCCTGCACCTGGTCTTCGAAGCGGATGTCGCACATCAGGGGCAGCGCCTTGCCGCCCGCGGCCTCGATGGCCTTCGCGGCGCTGTAGATGGTGCCCTCGAGCTTCGGGTTCGGCTCGGTGGTCTTCGCGGCGATGACGATGTTGGCGCCGTCACGGGCCGCGCGCAGTGCGATGGCGAGACCGATGCCGCGGCTGGCGCCGGTGATGAAGAGGGTACGCCCTTTCAGTG
>JBBRUE010000642.1:0-4585 GCA_038248085.1 Myxococcales bacterium
CACGACTGCTTCACGGCGAACGAGCTCCTCACGTACGAGGCGCTCGGGCTGTGCAAGGAGGGCGAGGCCGAGAAGTTCATCTGGGACGGCGACAACACCTACGGCGGCAAGTTCGTCACCAATCCCAGCGGCGGCCTGCTGTCGAAGGGCCACCCGCTCGGCGCCACCGGCCTGGCCCAGTGCACCGAGCTGGTGTGGCACCTCCGCGGCACCGCGGGCGACCGGCAGGTGCCCAACGCGAAGGTCGCGCTGCAGCACAACCTCGGCCTCGGCGGCGCGTGCGTGATGACGATGTACAAACGCAACTGATCGACCGGCTGAGATGACGACGCGCTCGAGCTGCCCAAGGGGGCGCTTCGAGCGCGTTGCCGTGTGAGGGGGCCACTTCACCGGGCAGCTGCGTCGGCTGGCGCCTTGCGCGGCTCCGGGGCTCCCAGTAGTTGGGCGCGGTGCAAACCTCCTCGCAGAGTGTCGCCTCGCTCGTACCACCGGCCTTCGCCGAACGGTTGCGCGCCGTCTTGCCGCGCCTCCTGGCGCCCGGGGCGATGCCCGACGACTGGGATGTCTTCGCCACGACCTACGACCTTCAGCGTTTTCGTTCCGAGGTCGACTTCGTCGAGCGCTTCGTGGCGGTGGTGGCCGACCTCGAGAAGACCGCGCGAACGCCGGCCGAGGTGAACGCGATGCTGGCGAGCTGTGGGCTGCCTTCCGACTACGCCCGCCTCGGTCAGCCGTTGTCGACGGTGGTCGAGCTGCTGTTGCAGAGCCAGAGCGGGGCGCGGCGGGCGTTGACGTTCGCCTCGCGCACCAAGCCGTACCTGGCGATCGTCGAGGCCTACGCCACGGCGACGCGCGTCGTCCGGCTCTTCACGCCGGGCGTCTTCCCCCTCTCGCCTGAGAAGAAGACCGCGCTGCGCTCAGCTTCGGTCGAGCTCCATGAGCACCACGCGGGGCCGGTGCCTCCCGCCGTCGGCAACGCGTTGACGGTGTTCGTTCACGACGCCGTCAGCTCGACGTACGCCCGGGGCGACCTCAGCGCAGACGCCACCGTCTTCCCCCTCGAAGGGGGCGGAGTCGTGCTCCTCGAGAACGATGCCCTCGACGCCGGTGCCCTGCAGTTGGTTCGCAAGCGCACGGCGGCCGCGTTGCTGGCGATGGACGCGCGGGCCGAGCTCTCACGTGCGGCCGGGTTGCCGGTCACCGCGCCTGCGACGTCGACGCCCGAACAGTGCGAAGCGCTGCTGCGGCAGATCTTCCCCGAGGTTCGGACCAGCGCGACGTTCTGCACGGGGCTCGCGGCAGAAGCAGCCGTCTTCAGCGCCACCGCGCGCCTGCTCGACGCGAAGCGGCCCGTGAAGCTGCTGTATGCCGAGAATGGCTATGGAGGGACGTGTCAGCTCATCGCCGAGCTGCTGACGCGCGACGGCGTGGTCGAGCCCGTGCCGCTGCCCGTGCTCGCGCGCGACGCCTCGGGCAAGAGCATCACCCTGGTCGAGCAGATGGTGGCGGCGCTCGAGCGCGCGAAGGGCGCCCCTGCGTTCTTGTTCCTCGAGACACCGACCAACCCCGAGCTGCAGGTGCACGACTTCCCCCGCTTGTTCCAGGCACTCCGCGCGCACGAGGCGGCGTACGGCGTGAAGGTGCCCGTGCTGGCCGACACCACGTTGGCTCCGCTGTTCCCGTTGTTGTCGCAGCCGTACGCAAGCGACTGGCCGTGCGTCATCGTGAAGAGCGGCTCGAAGTACTTCACGCGCGGCAAGGCCACCCTGGGCGTAGCGTTCGCGGGCGAGCACCCGACCGCGCAGGCCATCATCGCCGAGGCCAGGGCCTATGGCCGCGACGCCGACACCGCAGCCAGGCCATCGCAGTTGGCGGCGTTGGCTGACGGACTGGCCGATCTCCGCCCGCGCATGGCGCGCATTGCCATCAACACCACGCAGCTGACCCTGGGGCTCCGCGCCGCGCTCGGTCGCTACGGTAAGGAGCTGTTGCTGTACACCATCGACGCCGCGCACCTCGCGCAAGGGCTGGCGAGCGGCGTGCTGTCGTTCTACTTGCCCGCGGCGCCGAGCACCCACGCCGACCTGGTCGACGAGTTCGTCGACGACCTGCTCACCCACGCGCCGAAGTTGGTGAAGAGCCGGGTCAGCTACGGCCAGTCGACGGGCGGTGGGAAGCCCGACTTTTTCTACGTCATCAACCCGCAGGAATCGACGCAGGGCGCGCTGTCTGCGCAGATCAAGGCGGCGCAGAAGCGCGACAACGTTCAGATCTGCCGCATCTCGGTGCCGGAGTACGCCGACGTGCCGGGGCTGTTGAAGGCCATCGACGGGTTCCTCGCTCGAAAGTACGGCTGACCACTGGCTCCCTCCCGCGGCAGGGCGCGCGTGTCAGGGAGCCACTGCGCACGGAGGCTCCTGATCACGAGAGTTGCACGGTTGCGTTGGCACGTGCGGTGCTTCGGGGGCCCGCATGAGAACGATGCTGATCATGGCGCTCGCGGTGGTGGAGATGGGCTGCGGTGCACGCGCGATGTGCGACTCGGTGCAGATCGGGCAACTCGGGGTGGGCCTGCCGCAGCGGAAGCTGAGGTCGACCGACCCCTTCGGGCTATCGGGCATCATGTCGCGCGACGCGTACCCCGGCAGCTTCAGCAAGGGTCCTGCGGCGCAGCACCTGTGCTGCTTCTCCCAGTCGCTCGGCAAGCCCTACGCATGGTGCCGCGAGGACGAGCTGCAGTGCAGCGACGCGGCCTTCCAGAACGTCGACGTCGTGTACCTGGAGGAGCCGTACTCCGACCAGTCGCGCGCCCCCGACGACGCTGACTTCTGCTTCGCCGCGGTGAAGGGCGGCATCGTCGTCGCCGTCTGGCTGCGCACCTGGAGCTGACTGCTCAGGGTCGCCCCACCCACTCCCCGGCCTCACTCACATTTACGGGGGCTGTTCTTCTTCCTACGGTCGCCACTTCCCCGGTTGCGAGGTTTGCGAGGCATTCGATGGGTTCAAGAAGCCTGGTCTTCAGCCTGATCCTGCTTGCAGCGCGGACCTCGGCTGAACCCGATGGGGGCGCCACTTTCGAGATCCATATCGACGAACGCGACCTGCTCCGCGCTCCGAATGCGACCGCGGTGAACAAGAACGTGGCGATGGCCCAACCGATCGCGGCTTCGGGCAAGGCAGCGCCATTGGCGAACGAGGGGACGATCTCGCTGAAGTTGAACGAGGCCGCGAAGTTCGCGATCGACTGTGCAATCAGCCGCATTGCCGTTGGAAACAATGGTTGGGAAGTCTCGCCGGCCGGGTCGCATGAGTTCGTCATTCGCGGCTACGAAGAAGGGAAGTCGAGCCTGATGCTGTGGTGTGTCGACGGAAGGCGTCGGAGTTTCGGGGTGGTGGTTGGTAGATGACCTCAGCCCGGGAGCACGGCGCGTCCACCCGTCGATGCGCGGACGACGCGGTTCTTCCCCGCGCCCTTCGCGTCGAGCAACGCCTGGTCGGCCGCGCCCACCAGGTCGAGCACGCCCATGCCCGCGACGAGCGTCACCACGCCGAGGCTGCAGGTGACGCGCAGCGAGTGCTCCTGCGAGACGGCGAAGGCGTCATCGGCCACGGCGCAGCGGAGCCGCTCGGCGATGTTCAGCGCGGCAGCCGCCTCGGCGCCGGGCAACACCACGGTGAACTCTTCGCCGCCATAGCGGAAGGCGCCCTCCCCCCCGCGGAGCTGGGCGCGCAGGCGCTGCGAGAGCCCCGCGAGGAGCGCGTCACCGGCGAGGTGGCCGAGGCGGTCATTCACCTTCTTGAAGTTGTCGAGGTCGATCATCACCAGGGACAGCGGGCGATCGTGCGTGCGCGCGTCGGCGATCTCCCGGGCCAGGCGCTCCATCAGCGCGCCGTGGTGGCCCAGCCCGGTGAGGGCGTCGGTGCGCGCCGCTCGCGCCTCGCGCTCGAAGCGCCGGGCGTTCTCCACCGCGCGCGCGGCGTGATCGGCCACCAGCGAGAACACGTGCTCGATGTCGGGGTCGCACGCCTTCCCGGTGAAGCGGTTGTCGGCATACAGCACGCCCGCGACACCGTCGGCCGCGGTGAGCGGTGCGGCGATGCCGGTGGCGAGATCGAGGAACCCGTCGAGATCGTCGCCCCCCGCCTCGCCACGCACCACCACGCCCTCGCGCAGCGCCCGCGCGACCAGCGAGTGGCCCGCGATGGGCACCTGGAGCGAGCGCACCATGCGGTCGATGGGGGCGTTGGCGTTGCGGGCGGCGAGCCCGGCCTCGTACAGCGTGTGGAGATCGTCGGCGCCAGCCTCGATCTGGCGCCACACGCGGTCGGCCTCGGCTTCGTCGGCAGGCCCCACCGCCATCGTGCCCTCGAGCACCGAGCGATCGGCCCGGCTGGCGAGGAACAGCATCGCCCGGTTGAACCCGAGGCCGACCCCCGCGGTCACGCCGGTCAGCACCGCGTAGCAGGCCGGCTCGAGCTCCAGCGAACGGTGGAGCAGCCGCGAGACCTGGTGGAGCAGCTCCACCGCGTGCCGCAGCGCTGCGTTCTCGCGCTCGAGCCGCTCGACCTCGGTCAGGGGCAGAAC
>JBBRUE010000643.1:0-4582 GCA_038248085.1 Myxococcales bacterium
CGGGGCGAAGGCGAAGAGCGACGTCAGGTTCAGCCGCACGTCGAGATCGGTCAGGTAGGGCTGGAGCAGCGCCGTGGTGTTGCGGTCCTCGACCTCCCGGCAGTCGGCGACGGCCTTGGAGACCGTGGGGTCGTTCATGAACGCGCCCGCCCCCCAGAACTTCGAGCGGTAGTAGTCGTGCATGCCGTCGTTGCACCACAACGAGTCGATCGGGAAGACCCTGAAGTCGTACGAGACGATCTCGCCGCCCTCATAGGCGTTGGCGCCCTTCTCGGGCATCTGCACCACGGCGTCGATGCGGTTGACGTACTTCGAGAAGGCGCCGCCGTGGCTGAGGATCACCCGACGCCCAGCCGGGTCGGTGAGCTGCTGGGGCGGGTTGAGCACGATGTGGAGATGCCCGCCGAGGATCGCGTCGATGCCTTCCACGCCAGGGATCTTCACCCGCACCACCGACTTCGGGTCGTCCTCGGCGCCGAAGCGCTCGAGCACTTCCCACGGCATGTCGGCGCGCTCGACGAACTGCTTGGCGAGGCTCCACTCGTAGAAGGCGTCGTAGCCCTGCACCAGGTCCTGGTCTTCGGTGAGCCCGGCGTGGCTGGTGATGAGGATCACGTCGACCGACGCGCGGAGGAACTGCACGTAGTTGCGCACCACCTCGTTCTGCTCGAGCGGGATGACCTGCAGCGAGTTGCCCTGCTCGATGATCGAGTTGAGCGAGCCGAAGTTCCCCAGGCCGATCACCCCGACCCGCAGCCCCCCGATGTTCTTGATCATGTACGGCGCGGTGTAGAGCGCCGTCGCGTTGCTGCCGGACTGGCTGGGGTCTTCCCATTGGTAGTTCGCCACCAGAATGGGGAAGCGCGCCGCGTCGCGGGCCTGCTTGGTGAAGTTGGCCGCGCCGGCGTCGAACTCGTGGTTGCCGATCACCGCGGCGTCGACCCCGACCAGGGTGAGGAACTTGTATTCCACCTCCCCGAGGTTGAGGTTGAAGATGGGCGCCCCCTGGAACGAGTCACCGGAGTCGAGGTGGATCACCCGGTCGGCACGCGAGCGCTCGCGCTGCAGCAACGCCGCCATGCGGGTCGCGCCACCGAACGGCCCCGCCTCGGGAATGAGGCCGAGATCGGTGTCGGTCTTCAGCGGGTTGAAGTCGTACGGCAGCAACCGCGAGTGGATGTCGGAGGTGTGCAGCAGCGTCAGCCGCACCTGCTGCCCGTGCAGATCGACGTCGTAGCCCTCGAGCGTCGGCAGACACGAGGTCTGCACCATCGCCGCGGCCACGAACGCGGCGAGGAAGGACGTCTTGAGGGCGGCAAGGGCGAGCGAGCGGAGGGGACGGCTTGGTTTCATCTCAGGCTCGGGTGCGGGTTGTTCGGCCAGACGAAGACAGGGCGGCCACATACGCGCCCCTGCGCCTCTGGTAAAGGAGCGAAGAGATGCCCGACGCGACCGTGACCGACCTCGACGTGGTGGAAGACTTCACGGCGACCGGGCGCTGTGACGAGGGCTTCCTGCACGTGCGGCGGCTCCGGGTACGCAACGCGCGCGCTGATGGATCCCACTCCGCCATCTATCGGGTCGACGTGATCGACCGCCCCCGCCTCGATGCCGTGGCGGTGCTGGTCTGGCGTCGGGGCGATTCGGGCCTCGAGTTCCTCACCCGGCAGAACCTCCGGCCCGCGGCGCACTTCCGTAAGGACAAGGTCCCGAATCTCCCCGATGACCGCTCGCATCTCTTCTGCGAGGAGATCGTCGCGGGGTTGCTCGAAGAAGCCGACCATGGCGAAGAGGGCCTGCGGCACCGCGCCGTGGAAGAGGTCTTCGAAGAGGCCGGGTACCGGGTGCCAGTGGAGCGGGTGATCCGACTGGGGCCCCCGTTCTTCGTCGCGCCGGGGATCATCAGCGAGAAGATCTACCTCGCTGCCGTCGAGGTCACCGGGCTCGAGGCCGAACTGCCTGGGGGCGACGGCAGCCCGCTCGAAGAGGGGGGGTCGATCGAGTGGCGTTCGCTGGCCTCGCTTCAGGCCGCGCTCGCCGACGGCACGATTCAAGACGCGAAGACGGAGATCTCCCTCGCGCGCTTCCTGGCGTCGATGGCCCAGGCGCGCGCAGCCACGCCGCCGTCGGCGTCGTTGCCGTCGTTGTCCGGAGCGTGGTCGGCGTCCTGAACGAAGTCGATCGGGCTCAGTGCGCGGGTGCCGCAGCGTTCTGCGGCTTCGCGTTCCACACCCGGGTGCACAGCAGCAGCCCGAGGATGGCCATCGGCACCATCGCCATCGGCCAGCTGATCCAATTGCTGGCGACCTTCGCGAGGTCGCCCTGCGGCAACACCCGGCCGACGATCAACGATTGCAGCCCGGTGCCCAGGTAGACGAAGCCGTCGATGATGCCGACCGCGACGCCGGTGTTCTTGCGCCCGCCGAAGTCAGCCGACGCCGTGCCCGAGAGCATGCCGTGCACGCCGACGTAGTTGAGCGCCATGAACACCAGCACCCAGCCCACCCACGACTGATCGAGGAAGAAGAACATCGCGATCGAGCCGATGGTGATGCCGCCGTAGAGCACCGAGGCCACCGGCCCGCGCCGCGAGTGGAAGACGCGATCGCTGATCACGCCCGCGAACATGCCGCCGATGATCCCGAACACGCACAGCAGCAGGCCCCAGTTCCGCGAGACGAAGTCGTCCTGCAGCGAGACCGCCTTGGCGAACTTCGGGTACCAGGACATCACGCCGTTGCGCAGGAAGCCGGTGCAGAACTCGATGGCCACGATGATCATGATCACCGGGTTGCGCACCATCTTGAGAAAAACGGCCGCCGCGGTGGGGTTCTCCCCCGGGGCGTCACCCGACGAGGCGTCGCCGAGGTCGAAGTCGGGGTGCCCGGCGTTGCTGGGCGCGTCGCGCACCAGGAAGAAGTCGACCACGAAGGCCAGCACGAGGATCACCGCGGGCGCGAAGAACACGAGCCACGGCGAGTCGGGCGCGCCCCTGACGATCATCCGGCTCCAGTCGTAGCCGAAGTAGATCCCCAGGCTGATCAGGATGCCGAAGATCCCGCCCTGCTGGCCGCGCTCACGCACGTGGAACCAGGCCGCGTTGACCTTGACGATCGAGACCGCGCCGAAGCTCTGGAAGTACATGTTGAGGCCGTAGAGCACCGAGAGCCAGACCACGAGCCCACCGGGCGGCACGAAGCCCTGCGACACCACCGCGTACACCAGGCCCCCCATCAGGACGTTCGAGCCCGCCGAGCCCAGCGCCGCGATGAGGATCGTCAGCCGCCCGCCGAGCCTGTCGGTGAGCGGGCCATTGACGAGAAACGACACCCCGTACACCCAGGCGCCGACGCCGAAGATGGTGCCGAAGGCCGCGTTGTCGAGCGCCTTGATGGCGCTGGTCGCCTCGTTGATGTTGTAGCGGCCGAAGTAGAGGAAGGCGTAGGTCAGGCCGAGGGGAAACCAGTTCCAGAAACGGCGCTTCTTGAAGGCTTCCGAGTGACCGAGGTCCACCTTGGGGAGCCGACCGAGCACGAGCGCGATCGCCGCCAGCAACAGGACGATCGGCAGCAGGTTCGTCAACCACGCCGGCATGTGAGGCCTCCGGGCGCGCGGACTCCCACACCGGGTGCCCTCCGTCAACGCGATCCACGCTGCCGCCGGCGCAGCTGCTGCGCACCCCGCGAAATCCCGGGCGGTTGTGTGGCGTGTCACCTGGTTGTCACATATATTTTCCAGGTGGCAGCCCCGGGTTCGTCGGAACTCTTCGATACCAAGGTCGACGTTCACGACCGCAAGCAGTTCGAGCTGAAGCTCGAGTACCAGCCGAGCGGCACCGATCCCGAATCGGAGTACCTCGTCGAGACGATCCTCTTCCTCCCGAAGAGCCTCAACATCGACGCGCAGACCTGGAGCCGAGACCAGTTCTACGCCGACCTCCACAACTACGTACGGCTCAAGACGCCCGTGCTCTCGTTCGACGAGCTGTGCACCGGTTCCCACTCGCCGCTGCTGCAACTGGAGCAGCGCCTGCCCCTGGGCCTGATGGGGCCGGTGAGCGAAGTGGTCTACGACGCGAAGATGCTCGCCTGCGTGCTGCGGGGGGCGCTCCGGCGCTTCTCACGCGGCATGAAGAAGGAGTGCGCGCACCTGCTGCGCGGCGCCGAGGCCGAGAAGTGCGCCCCCACCGATTCGCCGGCCCACCTCCAGCAGCTCGCCCGAAGGTCGATCCACGCGACTCAGGAAATCCTCCGGCGGTTCCGCTCGAGCTCTGCGCAGCTGGGCGAGAAGTACGAGCTGGGCCCCAAGGCCGAGGCCGCGCTGCGGCTGGTCGACGAATACATGAGCCTCACGGTGGAGCAGTTCTTCCGCCGCATCGTGGTGCAGATGGAAGAGATGCCGCGCTCGGGCATCTACGTCGAGCTGCGCCGCGAGCTGATGGACGTGATCATCTCTGACGAGAGCTACCGCAAGGCGCGCAACCTGCCCTCGGTGCTCAGCGCGGACGGCGACAACGAGGAGTACTCGCACCGCCTCGGCTTCTTGAAGAAGTACTGCATGAACATCCTCTTCCTCAAGGTCC
>JBBRUE010000644.1:0-4581 GCA_038248085.1 Myxococcales bacterium
CCAGTGGCCGGCGCGACGGTGCTCGCGGTGTCCTCGCCGAACGTCTTCGCGCACCCGGTGACGACCGACGCCAGGGGCCGCTTCGAGGCAAAGCTCCCGCTGGGGACCTCCAACTTCGTGGTGTCGGCGAAGGACCGGAACCCGCAACGCGTCGAGGAGCGGTTCGCGCCGGGGCGGGTGCTGGTGCTCCGCCTCCACGACGAGGCCGAGCTGACGGTGCGGGCGATGTTCGAAGGGCACCCGGTCCCGGGGGCGCAGGTGACGCTCGAGGGCGAGTCACCGGTGGTGACCGATGCCCAGGGCCTCGCCCGCTTCGCGTCGCTGGAGGCCGGGCAGCGGACGTCGGTGCGGGTCACGAAGGGCGAGCTCATCGGCTCGAGCACCGCCAGCGGGCTCACGGGCGCGCCCCGGCGCCTCGACGTGGTGCTCGCGAAGGGCGTGCGGGTGCGCGGCGTGGTGACGGACGAAGAGGGCCACCCGCGGAAGGCGAAGGTGCGCGGGCTGCCGCCGAAGACGCTCTCGACTGACGACGAGGGCCGCTTCACCTCCGAGGTGCTCGAGCCGTCGACGCAGCTCCACCCATACGCGACCGCCGAGGGGTGCGCTGATTCGGGGCGCCGCGACGACGCGCTGGGCGACGTCGACCTCACGCTCACCCTCGAGCTCGCCTGCGCGGAGTCGGTCAGCGGCGTGGTGCTCGACGCGGACGGCAAGCCCATCGAGGGCGCGGTGGTGTTCCTCGACTCGGTCGACGACCGTGAGAGCGCGGTCACCGACGCGACGGGGCAGTTTCACTTTCACCAGCCCGCTGGCACCTACCAGCTCAAGGTCAACCACGAGCGGTACCGCGCCTTCGAGCAGCCGCTGCAGGTGCCGGCGAAGGACGTGACGGTGGTGCTCGACGCGGGCGGCTCGATCAGCGGGCGCGTCGTCGACGGCCAGGGCGCGCCGGTGGTGGGCGCCGACGTGACGGTGGTGCCCGCGGTGCTCGACGCGCTGCTCGCAGAGATTGAAGGCGGTCACCTCCGCGTGTCGACCGACGTCGACGGTCGCTTCGAGGCCTCGGGCCTGCTCGCCGGGCGGTTGGTCGTCTCGGCCACCGCGGAGTCGCGCGGGACCACGGTGTCCGACGTGGTGGTGCTGCAGCCCGGGGAACACCGCGAGGGCGTCACCCTCACGCTCGACGAGCACGTCGATCTCCAGGGCACGGTGATGGACGCGCAGCACCGCCCGATTCCCGGCGCGCGCGTGACGTGGAGCCCGTCGGACGAGAAGTCGGCGCTGCTGGGAGTGGTGATGGACGCCGTGCGCGGTCGCGTCGACCAGGTGCTCCGGTTCCTGCCCTCGCCCGGCATCACCGACGAAGACGGCCGCTACGTGGTGCGCGGGTTGCCGGTCTCGAAGGTGACGCTCGACGTGATGGCCACCGACTACGAGCGCACCTCGAGGGTCGCGTCGCGCGGTGACACCGTCGACTTCACGCTCGAGCGCGAGGGCGGCCGGGTGAGCGGCCGGGTCGTGGACGACGCAGGCCATGCGCTCACGCGGTTCGAAGTCGACGGGGTCAGCTTCACGCCGGAAGACGGGCGCTTCGAGGTGCGCTCGCGCAGCCACGAGGAGATCCTCTGGTTCAGCGCGAAGGGCTTCGCCCGCAAGCGCGTCAACACGGTGATGGACGTGTCGGTGAAGGACGTCGGCGACGTGGTGCTGACGAAGGGCCTGCGGCTCGAGGTCGAGGTCCTCACGCCCGACGGAAAGCCACTCGAGGGGGTGAAGGTCGCCGCGACCCAGGAGACCCAGGGAGATCGCTGCACCACCCGGGTCGATGGGCGGTGTGTCATCGAGCCGCTCCTCGGCGTGGAGACCGTGGTCAAGGCGGTGAAGGATGCGTACCTGCCGGTCTCGGCCACGGTCCAGGCGGGCGAGATCGAGCGACCGCTGAAGCTGACGATGGCCCCGGCGGGCGGGCGGCTCAGCGGCCAGGCCTTCGCGATGCCCGGGCGGGTGGCCGCGGCGCGCTCGGTCTTCCTCTCGGGGCCGCTCGACAAGAGCGTGATGACCGACGGCGAGGGTCACTTCACCGCGGAGGGCGTGCCGGAAGGCGACTACTGCGCGTCACTCGAGTTGGCGGGGGGGCGACAGCTCGAGTGGGCCGTGCCCCTCGTCGCCAGCGCGCAGCCGGCGGAGGTGCAGCTCGGGCCACTCGCGGCGGGCGCGACGCTGGAGGGCTCCCGGGCGATTCCGGGGAGGTTGGTGCTGCTGCAGGGCGCCTCCGAGCCGCGGCCCATTCCCCAGCTCGTCAACGACTCGCCGGCTTCGTTGTGTGGGCAAGCGAAGACGCGCGCGGTGGTGTTGATCGTCACCGGCGCGTTCCGGGTCGAGGGCCTGCCGCCGGGGCGCTGGTCGGTGTTCTACGTGTCGATCGCGCAGGGCGACGACCAGGGGCTCAGCACGCCGACGGTCATCGAGCTGTTGCCCAACGAGACGAAGCGGCTGCCCTGAGCGAGGGTCATCCTCCGTCGGCGAACGCCACGCACGAGCGAGCAGCTCGTCGCCGAGAATCGCGCCGCCGGCTTCTCGACCGGGGCAACGGAGGTGTCGGACGAGGGCCCCGCCCTCGAAGCGGCGCTGAGGGAGCACGCCGCCCAGACGATCGACCCCGTCGCGCGCCGGTCAGGGCTGCGCGGGCGGGAAGCGGCGCTCGACTTCACCCACCACGTTCGCCGTCTCGTTGACCACGCGCTGCGAGACGAGCGCGGTGGCGCCGAAGTAGCCGAGCGCGCGCAGCGTGCGGGTGCGGGCGCTCTGACTCCCGAGCGGCGTGAGGTCGAAGGGCGGCGCCGTGAAGCGCTCCGTCAAGGGAATGAGGTCGATGCCCGCATCGGTGGACCGGGGCGCCAACAGCGTCGTCGCGAGGTGGCAGCTCACGCACTGGGCGGTCGCCGAGGTGTGGAGCTTCGGGCTGTCGACGGCCAGCAGGCTCCTCACCGACTCCAACTGCTCCGCAGATGACGAGTTGCGGAAGGTCGTCTCCATCACCGCGCGCCCGAAGCCCGGCGGCGCGTCGGCCAGCGGCGTCACGAGGTAGGAATCACCACCGAAGAGCAGCACCTCCTGCGAGGTCGCGTTGACGTCGGCGATGGGGATCGGCTGGAGCGAGCCGCCCTGCATTTCTTCGCCGCGGAAGACCCACACGATGGCCGCGTGCTCGCTCTCCTGGCCGAAGAGCGTGAGTCGGAACAGGCGGGTGCTCTTCGCGTACCGCGAGAGGAAGGCGCCGAGCTTCGCGCGGTAGTCGGCGTCGGTGGTGAAGGCGGTGTTCACCTGCAGCGCTGATTCGCGCGCGAGGCCGTATTGCGCCGCGAGCCCCCGGAGCTCGTCGACGACCGCGGGGACCTCCGCCCGGGGCACCGGGAAGAAGGCGTGCAGGGCGATGTCGTCTGCGAGCGCGGGCCCGGGGAACACCGGCTGGAGCACGAGCCGCAAGATGGCGTCGGCGTCCTCGGCACACGGCGCGGTCGTCGCGCGATCACAGAGATCGAAACGAAAGGCGACCAGCCGCAGGCGAGCGAGGTCCGTGCGCACCACGGGCTCGGCGGTGGTGAGCCGGGTGAAGCTCCCGAGCGGCAGCAGCTCCGCAGCGCCCGGGAACGGGGACACCGCGTCGAGTGGGTCGAGCGGCAACAGCCAGGTGAGATCGTTGAGCCCGAGCGGGCGCGTCTGGGTGGGCACGAAGACGCCCGCGTCTTCCACTCCCGCGTCAGGGTGAACCGCCGCCCCACACCCGGTGAGGACCGCGAACAGCAGGGCGCGCTTCTTCATGCACCCACGGTACCGTCAGGTGACTCGTTAAACTCTCCGCAACTTGGGGCACACAAGCGCAAGTCACTGTATTTATACGTTTTTAGTGCCATTGAACCCAATACAGTATTGGGTGACAAAAAGACAAAGCCTCGTATTTGCACGATGCGACCCTGGACCACACGAAGAGTTCAACGGGCGACGATCGCTTCCCACCAGTCGTTCATGGACTGTGACTTCGGTTCGGGCACGAAGGTCGCCAGCTTCGCGGTCAACACCTCGCGCTGAGGTGAGGTGGTGCGTGCAATGAGGTGCCAGAGCGTCGCGGCGTCTGTGGCGCGCGCGGTGTCGGAGATCACCTGCAACGCGCTCGCGTCAGCACCTTCATCGAAACGTTCGACCGCCTCGACCAGCGCCGCCGGCGCGTCGATCGCCACCGGCGTCGTCGGCGCAGCGCCTGAGCGGGACCGCGCGCGCATGCCCTCGAGCACCACCGACACGCGCCCCTGACCTTCGAGCGCGACCAGCCCTGACTCCACCGTCAGCTCTGTGCCGTTCTCGGTGACGCGCAGCGTGTACGCGCAGCCGAGATCGACCGCGGTGGCCTGCGGCGTGTCGACCACGAAGAGCCGCGGTGGTGCGTCGACCGAGGCGTGCAACACCCCGCGCGAGAGCTCGAGGCGGTGTTGGCTCTTTCCCGAAGCGACCAGACGCAGGCGCGACTCGGGCTCGACGCGCACCTGCCCGATGTCGGCGATCTGCACCGTGGCCGACTCGCCC
>JBBRUE010000645.1:0-4580 GCA_038248085.1 Myxococcales bacterium
CGGCCCGAGGTCCTTCTCGAGGCGGCGGCGCTGGCGCGGGCTGTCGTTCGACTTCGAGAGGGCCCGCGTCTTCCACTCGGCCTCGAAGGCCTCCCAGGTGGCGTGCCTCTTCCAATCGATGAAGGGCGAGGGCTGCTGGCCCGTGGGCTCCGGGGTGCGTTCGGCGAGGGGCTCGGTGCGCAGCACGGTGCGCGGGAGGTATAAGATCTCCCGATCGACCGGGCCCTTCGCGTCGTCCATCGGCTGGGGGAAGTCGTAGAAGTTCATCTTCCCGACCACCTCCTGCTCGTCGAGCACCAGCAGCCGGAGCCGCCGCCCTTCGAGCCGGCAGACCTCGATGCGGCGTCGCCGCTGGGGGAAGAAGAGCGCGCCAGCCGTCTCGAGAAAGGCGTCGGTGGTGAAGATGTTCATGGCGGGAGCCGTGGCGCTTACGCGTCCGCAGGACATGAGTCGAGGGCGTTCCGTGCTACGCCTCCGCGCTGCGTGGCGAAGCTCTTCATCCTCTCGGTGTGTCTCGCGCTCGTGGGCATTCCCCTCTGGGCTTCGCGCGATCCGTACCCGGCCCGGGGGCTCAAGCGGGCGCTGATCGGGGTGGTGCTCTTCAACCTCTTCTACGTCGTGCTGCTGCGGGTGGTCGTCCCGCGGCTGGGGTGAGCGCGGTGCGCGAGTTCCTCCGCGTCGTGCTCGCCCGGCACCGCCTCTTTGCCATCGGGTGCGCCGTACTGACGGCCGCGGTGGCTGGTCTGGCGTCGCTCGCGGCGGCCCCCACCTACTACGCCGAGGGCACGCTCTACGTCGTCGAGCCCGCCGCCGTGCACCGCCTCGCCAACCCCTTCGCCCCCGTGCCCTCGTCGAGCCGCGAGCTGGCCGACGTGCCCGAGGTGCTCACCTCGCGCGAGAAGCTGGTGGCGCTCGTCAAGCGCACCGGCCTGCTCGATTCCTGGGACCGCGGTCGGCCCCCGCTGCTGCGGTTGAAGGACGGGGTGATGGACCGGCTGCGCGGGCCGATCGACGAGAAGGAGCGCCTCGAGGCGCTGGTGGCCATGCTCGAGCGCCGGGTGATCATCACCGTCCAGGGCTCCCGGGTGAAGGTCGCCGCCGAGTGGACCTCGAGCGAGGTCGCCCACTCGCTGGTCGAGACCCAGATGGGCGCCCTGATGCGGCTGCGCATGCAGCGCGAGGCGAAGACCCTCGAGGAGGCCGCCCGGTCGCTCGACGAGCAACATGAAGGCGTGCGCACCGAGATGACCGCCCGCGCGCTGCGCATCGAGTCTGCCCTCAACCAGGCGGCGGGCTGGGCGGAGATCGAGGCCGAGTCCGAGCAGCTCGCCCGCGACCAGTCCCGTGCCGCAGAATTGATGGTGCAGGCCGAGGAAAAGCACATCGCCGCCGAGGTCTTTCGCCAGAGCAACGCGCTGCGCTTCACGGTGATGCAGCCCGCCACCAGGCCCCGGGCGCCCAACGGGCTGGGGTGGGTCGCGCGGCTGCTGGTGGGGCTCCTCGCGTCGCTGCTTGCGGGCGCGGAGTGCGCGGCGTTGCTCGGGCTGGCGAGCGGCCGCCTGCTGACCCGGCGCCAACTCGAAGCCGAGCTGGGGCTGCCGGTGCTCGGCTGGTTCAAGGTGGGTGCCCGCGGGCTGTTGGCGATTCCCTCGCGCCGGAGCCTGCTGCTGGGGGGGCTGCTCGCGCTGGCGACCGGCGCGGCGGTGGGGCTCACGCGCAGTACGCCGCTGTTCTCGGTGCTCCCCCCGCTGGTGGTGGTGGGGGGCTGGCTGTTGTGGACCCGCCCGCTGAAGTGGCCGGTGCTCATGCTGATGCTGTTGTGCGTGATCCTCGATGACCCGAGCGATCGCGCCTACGTGGGCCTGTGGCAGTCACCGCTCTGGCCCGTGGGCCGCCTCTTCTTCTCGAACATCGCGCTCTTCACCGGGGCCGAGCTCGCGGTCTTCGGGCTGAGCGGGGTGATGTTGCTGCGGCGCCTGTGGTTCGACCCCCGCAAGCTGGCGATGACCGACCCGGTGCACGGCCAGGCCCCGCGGCCGCTGCAACTCGCGCTGGTGGTCTCCGGGCTGACCGTCGGCTGGCTGGTGCTGCTGGGCGTCGGGCGGGGCGGCGACTTTCGCGAGGCGCTGTGGCAGTTCCGGTTTCTGCTGCTGATGCCCTTCGTCGCGATGCTGGTGATGTACGCGCTCGATCTGCCCCGCGACCTTCCGAAGGTGCTCGGGGTGTTGGTCATCGGCAGCCTCAACAAGGCGTTGCTGGGGACGTACTTCATGTACGCCATCGCCTTCCCTCAGGGCGTGTACCCACCGCACACCACGGGCCACAACGACACGATGATCTTCGTGACCGCGGTGGTGGCAGCGGCCGCACTGCTCTGGGAACGGCCCTCGCGTCGCCACGTGCTGCTGGCGCTGCTGTGGCTCCCCTTCGTGGCCATGGCGCTCAAGCTCAACGACCGCCGCATCGCCTACGTCGACATCATCCTGGCGCTGGGCCTGATCTTCGCGCTCAGCCCCTGGCACCCGGTGAAGCGCCAGCTCACGCGCTTCGTGGTGATGATGCTGCCGGTGCTGCTGCTCTACACCGCTGCCGGGTGGAACTCGCACTCGACGGTCTTTGCGCCGGTACACAAGCTGCGGTCGATCGTCCTGCCCGAAGAGGACACGGAAGAAGAGAGCTCCAACGTCGAGCGCGACATCGAGAACTTCAACCTCATGAAGAGCTGGGAGCAGAACATGCTCTTCGGCCGCGGCTTCGGGCACGCCTTTGCCGAGTTCATCCCCAGCAACGACTTCAGGCAGTCCAACTTCGGCCACGTGGGACACAACTCGATCCTCTGGCTGCTGTGGATCGGCGGCATCGTCGGCTTCACCGGCGTGCTCGGCTACCTCGCGGTGGGCTTCTTCTTCCTCGGCCGGGCGCTCGAGCGGACCGGTGAGTGGCGCGAGCGGGTCGCGTTGCTCGTCGCCCTGAGCATCATGCTCACGTACCTGATGCAGGCCTTCGGCGACATGGGCACCCAGAGCGTGATGTTCGACTTCTTTGTCGGTACCGCGCTGGCCATCGTCGGCCGGCTGGCGACGAAGCACGGGGTGTGGCGGGCGCTGCAGGTGGCCCCGCCGGCGACGGTCGCTCAGCGCCCCGAGGCGATCAGGGTGTAGAGGTCGGCGGGGCTCGGCCCGCCGCTGGCGTCGACGTCTTGCCACTCGACGACGTACCAGCGCGTCGTGAGGCTCGCGCGCATCGGGACGATCGTCTGCACGAAGTAGGACGCCGCCGCGAGCGTGCCCGGGCCGTAGATGCCCGCCGCGTGGAGCACCAGCGCGCCCGAGGCCGTACGCGCCACCTGGATCAGCACCCGGTCATGAGCGGTGCTGAGGGTCGCCAGGGGCACCGACGACACCACGCCTCCGTCGCGCAGGCTGTAGATCGCGTCGGTCGCGGTGCTCGTGTCGCGCAGCTGCGCCTGGTTGTTGTCTTCCAGCCAGCGAACGGCCACCTGCCGAAAGGAGCCGCCGCCGACGACCAGGAGTTCCCCCAGCTGGAGCGGTGCCCCGTCGACGCGGCCGAGCACGCCGGCGTCGTCCGGCCCGACGGTGCGCGTGGCGAGGGTGGGGGCACACGCGGCGACCAGCGCCGCCGCCATCGAGAGGCCAGCATCGTCATCCTCGCGGACGCCGTCGAGCACCACCGTGGCGAGCGGCTGTTGGCACAGCGCAGAGAAGTCGGCCTCGCGGCACTGCGCGCGCCCGCAGAACTGGCCGACGCTACACGGCTGGTTGCACTGACCGCAGTGGAGCGGGTCGCGCTGGGGGTCGACGCAACGACCGCCGCAGCAGTCATGCCCCGGGGCGCAGGTGGCGGCAGTGGTGCAAGCTGCCTCACACGTTCCGGTGCCGCAGCGGCGGAATCCGCCACACTCCGCATCCGCCTGGCAGTTGAAGCAGTCTCCACCGGGCAGGCACACGCCGCTCGCGCACTGGGCTCCGCTCGCGCAGACCGGCCCACCGTCGGGAGGGCCGGCGCCCGCGTCCACCAACCCTGCGTCGGTCGCCACCGAGGCGTCCGCGGGCTGCCCCGCGTCGGTGCTCGTTCCTCCGTCGACCTTCGACGGACCTCCGCATGCAAGGACACCTACCGTCAGCATCAGCAGACCGAGCCGGAACATGGGGGGAGCAAACAGCAAGTGGTGTGCGAGCGCATGTCCCATTCGTGTCCGCAGGCCCTCCCCAGTTGTAAGGAGTCTTTTCGGTGCTGTAGGAGTTCTGGTCACATAGATCGACGCGCAAATCTGGCACCCGTACTGCATTCCAGTTGAGTCGTAAGTTGCTACGCGTCGTGCGCCGCGTCAGGCCGTAACACTCCGGACACACAAGAAAATCAAGAGTAACGCGGTGCGTTGTGGTAGGTATTGGGAGAGTCGAAAGTTCAAGCAGGGTCGCAACTTTTTCACCCTTCAGCCGAGAAACCCACATGAACACACTTTTCGGGAGAATCGCCGCAGGAGCCGTGGCCCGTACGAGCCTGCTCCTCGATCTCCTCGCGCTGGTGGTGGCTTCGGTTGGTGCGACGCTGCTGAC
>JBBRUE010000646.1:0-4569 GCA_038248085.1 Myxococcales bacterium
CCTTCGATGATCTTCAGCAGCGCCTGCTGAACGCCCTCACCGCTCACGTCGCGGGTGATGCTGGGGTTCTCGGACTTCCGGGCGATCTTGTCGATCTCGTCGACGTACACGATGCCGCGCTGGGCGCGCTCGATGTCGCCATCCGCCGCCTGCAGCAGGTTGACGATGATGTTCTCGACGTCTTCGCCGACGTACCCGGCCTCGGTGAGGCAGGTCGCGTCGGCGATGCAGAACGGCACGTTCAGAATGCGGGCGAGGGTCTGCGCGAGCAGCGTCTTCCCGGAGCCGGTGGGCCCGAGCAGCAAGATGTTCGACTTCTGGAGCTCGACGTCATCGAGGGCGACCTTCGACTCGATGCGCTTGTAGTGGTTGTGCACCGCGACGCTGAGGACCTTCTTCGCGCGGTCCTGGCCGATGACGTACTCATCGAGGGTGGCCTTGATCTCACTGGGACGCGGGATGCGCATCTTCGTGTCCTTGGCCTCCTCGCGGTCGATCTCCTCGGCGACGATGTCGTTGCAGAGGCCGATGCACTCGTCGCAGATGTAGACGGTCGGGCCCGCGATGAGCTTCTTCACTTCCTTCTGGGACTTCCCGCAGAAGGAGCAGCAGAGAGTCTGATTCCCGCCGCCTTCGCGCCCGACGTTCTTCGTAGCCATCCGACCTCAACGTAACGTGGTCTCCCGCTCCCTGCCAAAGGCGGGAGCGGGTCGGGGTAACCTTCCTACTTCTTACCGGCTTCGCTCTTGGCGCTGCGGGCGGCGACCTGGTCGATGAGGCCGTACTGCTTGGCCTCGAGCGCGCTCATGAAGTTATCGCGGTCGCAGTCCTTCTCGATGCGCTCGAGCGAGTGCCCGGTCGCCGCGGCGAGGATGTCGTAGAGCGTCTTCTCGAGCCGGGTCATCTCGGCGACCTGGATCTTCATGTCGCGCGCCTGGCCGCGTGCCCCACCGAGGGGCTGGTGGATCATGATCCGCGAGTTGGGCAGCGCCGAACGCTTGCCCTTCGCGCCGGCGGCCAGCAGCACCGCGCCCATCGACGCGGCCTGGCCGTAACAAACCGTGGCCACCTGGCACCGCACGTACTGCATGGTGTCGTAGATGGCCAAGCCAGCGGTCACCGAGCCACCCGGGGAGTTCAGGTAGATGGTGATGTCCTTGTCGGGATCTTCCGACTCGAGGAACAGCAACTGCTGCATCACGCCGTTGGCCACGTCGTCATCGATCTCCTGGCCGATCATCACGATGCGGTCACGGAGCAACCGAGCAGAAAGGTCCCATGCGCGTTCGCCGCGGTGGGTCGTCTCGATGACGCCTGGTGTGTAGTAGGGCATGACGTTCTCCTGAGCTTCGAGTGGTTACTTCTTGGCGTGTTCACGCAGGAAGCTGATGACCTTCTCTTCCTTCGTGCGGTTCTTGAGGGCGTCCTGGGCTTCGGCGCCCTGGTACTGCTTCTGAACGACGGCGAGCTCGACCTTGTTCTCGGTGGCGAGCGACTGGAGCCGCGCGGCGACGTCGGCCTCGCTGGCGTCGAGGTTCTCGGCCTTGGCGATCGCCTCGATGATCAGCTGCCCGCGGACCTCGAGGGCTGCCTTGGGCCGGAGCTCCTCGCGCAGCTTGCCCCAGTCGAGCTGGAGCATGTTCGGGTCCATGCCCGAGCGCATCAGGCCGCCGAGCGCGTTCTCGAGCATGAAGTCGATGCCGCGGTTGACCATCGCCGTGGGCACGTCGATGGGGTTCTTCTCGACGAGGGCCTTGAACAGGCCGTCGCGGGCGTCGACCTCGCTGCGGTTCTTCGCGGCGCGCTCGAGGTCCGCGCGAACGCGGCTCTTGAGGCCGTCCGCGGTCTCTTCGCCGACGGTCTTGGCGAAGGCGTCATCGAGGGCGGGCACCTTCTTGGCCTTGATGCCCTTGATGGTGCACACGAAGTGGGCGGTCTTGCCCTTGACGTCTTCGACCCGGTACTCGGCGGGGAAGGTGTAGTCGAACTCCTTGGTGCCGTTGAGCGTGCCGCCCTCGAGCGCCGGGAGGTTGCCCTCGATCAGCTCGCCGGCGACGACCTCGACGGTGACGTCACGGCCGGTGTTCCCGGGGAAGGGCTTGCCTTCCATGGTGGCGTCGAAGTCGATGGTGCAGAGGTCGCCGGTCTGCACCGTGTCGCGGCCAGAGACGTCGACGACCTCGGTCTTCTGCTCGAGCATGCGGGTGATCTGCTCGTTGACGCGCTCGTCGGTGACGGCGTCGTCGAACTTCGGGAGCTCGAGGCCCTTGTAGTCCTTGGCGGTGACGACGGGCTTGACCTCGACGCGCGCGGAGTAGGCGAAGGGCTTCTGCGCTTCGATCTTCCCGCCCGAGAACGACGGGTCGCCCACGGCGGCCACGTTGGTCTCCTTGAGGGCGTCAATGAAGCCCAGGAGCTGCACGCGCTTGACGACGTCGGCCTCGACCTCGGCGCGGAAGCGCTGCTCGAGGATGCGGCGGGGGATCTTCCCGGGTCGGAAGCCGGGCACCTTCACCTGGCGCGAGAGGTTGGAGTACGCGGCAGTCAGCTCCTTCTCGACGAGCGCGGGCTCGACCTCGATGGAGAGGCGCTTCTCGATGGCGGAGACGTCTTCGACCTGAACCTTCATGGGACCGTCCTCTTCAGTGAATTCACGCGGATCACCCGCGAAAACGAAGAGGCGGCTTTAGAGGACGGGTCTGGGCCGGTCAACGACTGGTTCGGCGAGGCGGGTTTCACTCTCGGGCAGCATCACAGGGGGGCGGTGGCGGCACATCACCAGATCGATCAGTTCGCTTGCAATGTCGACATCGCTCCTCGAGCCTGGCCGCATGGCGGACGGAGTTGGGCGGCTGAAGGTATTGGTCGATGGGCTGTACGAAGATGTCCTGACCGAAGCGCTCAAGGCGCGGGTCGCGAAGCTGCCGAACGGGCGCGCGGGCGTCATCGAAAAGATCCCCCCGGAGCTGGCGGCCGATCACCTCGCCCGCACCATCTACGAAGCGACGCGCATCGCGCTGCACTCCAAACATGGAGAGCACGCGGTCGAGCAGCAGCTCGCGCTCGCCAACGCCGCGTTGAGGGTCATCACCGATTCGACCAGCCTGGCTGGATTGCTCCCCGAGATGCTGCTGTCGATCGCCTCTCCGGGCGTGCTCGCGAAGGAACCGACGGCACCAGGTCGACCGCTCTCGGCGCTCTCCCGCTCGGAGCTCTTCGTCAACGCCGAGCAGCACGGCGTGATCCAGGAGCTGTTGTCTGAGATCGAGTCCGCCGACCGCATCGACCTGTTGATGTCGTTCATCAAGTGGTCGGGGTTCGTGAAGTTCCGTGATGCCCTCGCCCGACACTGCGCGAAGAAGAAGGGCTCGCTGCGGGTCCTGACCACCACGTATCTGGGTGCGAGTGACGCCAAGGCGGTCGAAGGACTCCGCGCCCTCGGAGCCGACGTTCGCGTGTCGTACGAGACGACCCAGACGCGGCTGCACGCGAAGGCCTGGCTGTTCCATCGGGAGACGGGTCTGAGCACGGGCTACATCGGCTCGTCGAACCTCTCTCACGTCGCGATGACCGACGGGCTCGAGTGGAACGTCCGTCTCGCGAGCGCTGAACTGCCTCGACTCGTGGAACGCTTCGCGGCGGTCTTCGAGCGCTACTGGAGCGATCCCGCGGCCGGCTTCGAGCCCTATGACGAGGCCTCGGTCGCCCGACTCAGAACCGCGCTCGACAACGCACGCGGCCGCCCCGGCGAACAGACGGGCGTCCTGCCCCTCTTCCGCGTCGAACCGCGCGACTACCAAAAGCAGATCCTCGAAGACCTGCAGACGGCGCGCGAGGTCCACGGCCGCCACAAGAACCTCGTCGTCGCCGCGACGGGCACCGGCAAGACCGTGCTGGCGGCCTTCGACTACCGAAACCTCCGGTCCAGCAAGGCCCGGATCGACTCGCTGCTCTTCGTGGCGCACCGAAAGGAGATCCTCGATCAGAGCCGCCGCGTCTTCGCGCACGTCATCGAGCAGAGCGACTCCTGGGGCGAGCTCCTCACGGGGGACGACAAGCCGATCATCGGTCGACACGTCTTCGCGTCCATCCAGTCGCTCGATCGAATCCTCAAGGAGCGGCCGCCGAACGCGGACGCGTTCGACCTGGTGATCGTCGACGAGGTGCATCACGCGGCCGCCGACACCTATGAGCGGCTGCTGACGACCCTGAAGCCGAAGGAACTGCTCGGTCTGACGGCGACCCCGGAACGAAGCGATGGCCTCGACATCGGTCGCTACTTCGATCGCCCCTGGACGGCCGAGCTGCGGGTCTGGGACGCCATCCAGCGCCAGATCCTCGTGCCGTTCAACTACTTCGCCGTCGACCTGCCCAACGTCGACGTCAGCGCTGCGTGGGAGCGCGGCCGCTACAAGATCGGCGACCTCTCCAGGATCCTCACGAGCGCCCATGTCTGGGTCGATCAGGTCGTGCGCTCGCTCGATCGGTACGTGGGCGCACCCCACGAGATGCGAGCGCTCGCGTTCTGCGTCGACCAGGCCCACGCACACTTCGTCGCCGAGCGGCTCA
>JBBRUE010000647.1:0-4563 GCA_038248085.1 Myxococcales bacterium
CGAAGTAGCGGAAGGTGTTGCAGCCGTCGAAGAACATCAGCTGGTAGGCGCTCGTCAGCGGGGCGGCCTCCAGATCATTGGGGCCCAGCGTGACGTGTCCCGCCTCGAAGGGCTGGCCGATGACGAAGTTCCCCGCCGGGGAGTGAATGTCGTCGAAGTCGGGACCGGAGCCGTAGCGCCCGTGCCCGCCGTACATCACCAGCTCGTCAGTGCGCAGGGCGGCGGCGAAGCGCTCCCTGGCGTGCTCGGTCGTGGGGGTGACGATCTCCAGCACGAGGGTGACCGGGTGGCCGTCGCGCTCGAGGGTGCGGGTGAGGTAGCGACCGTCGGCGTCGAGCTCGAGGTCGGCGCGCTGGGCGTCGGTGACGTGCACGAAGCCCCGCTCCCAGAGCCCCTTGAGCACCGCCGCCTGTTCGGGCTCGTGCGATCCGGCCTCGTCGAAGCCCACCGCCACCACGCCGCGCAGCTGGCCGTCGGCGAAGAGCGCGTCGTAGTCAGGCGACGGGGGCCGCGCGCTCGCGAGCGCCCGCAGCGTGGCCTCGTCGAAGCGGCCGGTCTGGGGCAGCGCGTACGTCTTCTGAAACCGCGTCACCGCGCCGGCCGTCTCGCGGCCGAACTGCCCATCGACTCCGTAGCGGGGCAGGGTGAAGCCGGCGCGCACCAACTGGTTCTGTGCGTCGCGGACGGGCGTGGCGCGGAGCGGCTCGGTGCGCGGCGCGTCGGTGGAATCGACCGGGGGACCCAGGGCAGGGGTGATGCGCATGTGAACTCCTCGTGGTGCGCGGCAGGAGCGCCGTGCGCCAGACGGGAGAGCAGCCCCCGTGCCGCGGCAACCGCGCGAACTCGCGAGCGCAGGGCAGTCCCCGCTGAGGCCGCGGCGGATGGAGCGAGCACGCCCTGATCAACTCTCACCTCGCGAGATCCCCTCGCCCTGCGCAGCGGGGAGAGGGTCAGGGTGAGGGGCGGTTCACTCGTCGCTGGTGTTGATGCCCAGGCGTCGCAGCATGCGATGCACCGACTGCCGCGGCAGCCCGGCCCGCTGCGCCGCGCGCGTCACCACGCCGCCAGCGGCCTTCAAGTGCTCGAGGAGGTAGGTCTTCTCGAAGCTCTCGAGCACCCGGTCCTTGGCCTCGTGGTACGGCAACGAGAGCAGCTGGTTCGACACCTCGGCCCGCAGCTTCGCACCCGAAGACTCGTCGTTGGTCGCGTCGAGGTTCTTGCCCAGCGCCCGGGCGATGGCGCCGGCCCCGAGGTCGGGAAACGCCGCGAGCCGCTCGAGCACGTTGCGCAGCTCGCGCACGTTCCCCGGCCAGTCGTGCCGCGAGAGCATCTCGAGCATCTCCTCCGAGAGCGCCTGGCCGCCCTTGTTCTTCGACTCGAAGTTCCGCACCAGCTGCGGAATGTCTTCGGGTCGTTCCCGCAGCGGGGGCACGCGCACGCGGAAGACCGACAGCTTGAAGTACAGGTCTTCGCGGAAGCGGCCCGCCTTCACCTCGGCCTCGAGGTCTTTCTGGGTCGAGGCCACCACGCGCACGTCGACCTTCGCGGTGCCACCGACGCCCGGCCGCTTGACCTCCTTCGTCTCGAGCGCGCGCAGCAGCTTGGCCTGCAGGCCGTTGGGCAGCTCGGACACCTCGTCGAGGTACAGCGTGCCGCCCTCGGCTTCCTCGAAAGCGCCGGGCCGCGAGGTGGGCCGCGAGGCGGACACGTCATGGCCGAACAGGTCGCTGTCCATCAGCGGCTCGCTCGAGGCGCCGAGGTCGACCACCACGAAGGGGCCTTCGCGCCTCGCGCTCTTCTCGTGGATCGCGCGGCCCAGCAGCTCCTTCCCCGTGCCGGGATCGCCCTCGAGGATCACCGGCGAGTCGGTCGGCGCGGCGCGCTCGAGCAGCGCGAACAGCCGGCGCATCACCAGGCTGCGGCCGAGCACCTCGCCGAAGCGCTCGTGGGGCGAGAGCGGCCACTGGATCTCGTGGCGCTCGGGTTCGAAGCGGAGCTCGGTGCGGCCCACGGCCAGCCGCACCTTGTCCGAGAGCTTCGCGTCCATCACCTGCACGCCCTCGACGCGCACGCCGTTGGTGCTGCGCAGGTCGCGCAAGCGGTACCCGCCGGGGCCGCCCGTCAGCTCGAAGTGGCGGCGCGAGACCGAGGTGTCGGTGAGCTTGAGCTGGCACGACTCATCGCTTCCGACGACCACCGGTTGGCCTTCGAGCACGACCTCGAGGCCCTTGTCGGGACCCTTGGTCACGGTGAGCCGAGCGCGTGGGAAACGGGCGATGTCGGCTTGCAGCACTTCCGTCATCTGATCCAGGGACATGGGCTCCAGACCCTACTGCACGGCTGCTCTGCGGGAGCGCTCGAACCCGAACCACGACAGCGAGGCGGCCAGCTCCCCGCGCCCGACGAAGGATCGCCCGGGGAGGATGTCGACGCCGCCGCGCACGTGGAGCCCAAGCGCCCAGTCACCCAGCCGGAGGTTGAGGCTGATCGACGCGCGCTCCGGCAAGCGCGGGAGCAGCTCGCGGAAGAACACCTCCACCCCGGTCTGCAGCCCGAGGTCGACGGTGAAGACGTCGCCGCCGATCGCCAGGTTCAGCCCGGCGTGGGGCCCCAGCCCGACGTCGAAGCCCTCGGGGACGGCGTGCACCGCGCCGCCGAGCGTCGCCGAGCCGGTGCCGAGCCGGTTGGGCGAGAACTGCCACACCCGCGACCCGCGGAGCTCGACGGTGCGGTCGCGAAACGCGTACGCCACTTCCACCCCGAGGCCGGCCATCGCGCCCCGGGTGTCGGGGAGCACGAGCCCGACGCCGACGCTGCGCGAACCGCCCCACGCCTCGAGCCGGAGCTCGGGTTGCAGCCGTCCGCGCGCGGTCAACCAGCCGCCCTCGGCCGAAGCCGCAGATGCGCCGAGCACGACCAGCATCAACGACATCGCCCTCGAGGAACCCATCACCGCACCTCCACGGTGGCGCCCGGCACGGCCTCGAGCGCAGGCTGCCCGACAGTCCCGTCCGCGAGCGCCGCGTCGAGGAAGCCGATCAGCGCATGGGCGATGCGCGCATGGGCCTCGCCCAGCTCTGCTTCCGGTACGCACTTGCGCTGCCGGTCTTCGGTGTCGGCATCGGTGAACTGGTAGTGCGTGACGCCGGTGAGCACGGCCAGCGCAGTGGGCGACTGCAGCCCGGACCACCCTTCGCGCACCGAGGCCAGCTTCGCCGAGCAATCATTCGCCCCGGCCAGCGAGAGCGACGGCCGCGTGAAGCCCGGCAGCTTCGACGCATCGGCGCCGTCGGGGAATCCGGCCTCCAGCACCACCGCCTGGAAGTCGCCCTCCAACGCGAGCTTCATCGCCACCACGCTGCCCAGGCTGTGGCCGGCGACGGCAATGCGCTGCGCATCGACCAGGCCCTCGAGCAGCGAGCCCGGCGGGGGTTGGACCAGCAGCGACCGCGCCGTCTGCCCGTAGTCGATCGAGAAGAACGCGAGCGCGAGCTGGTTCTCGGGGATGGCCACCACGTAGCCGGCGCGGGCCAGCTCCACCGCCTGCCATTCGTAGCGCGCGGTACCGACGAACCCGCCCTGGATGAAGACCACCGCGGGGTGCTTGCCGGCGATCGGACCCCCGTCGTCCCGCGCTGGGAAGAGCACCGTGACGGGGACGAGATCCGTCCCGTTGGTGCGGGCCTCGAAGACGGCGCGGGCGACGCCAGGGGTCACGACCTGACCGGATCGCGGGGTCGCCAGCCCGCACCCACCCAAAAGACCTAAGAGAATCCAGAGACTTGGACGTTTCACGGAACACGTCTCTAATGCACGGATCGTTGCGCTGCGATTGAATGCGACGCCGGTGGGTCCGTCTGATCCACCGTCTCACCCGACCCAAGGAAGACGCCATGCGCCTGCCACTGAAGGGAATCTTCGTCGCCAGTATCGCCTCGCTGGGGTTGCTCACCAGCGGCTGTTACGTGCGCACGTACCCCGCGACCCGAGTGGTCACCACGACCTCGTGTGACCCGCGCTACCCGTGCTCGAACACGTACTATTGGGACCAGTGGCGCGGCTGCTACGTCTTCTACGACGGCTACCGCTACTACGACGCGCTGGGCACGCCGGGCACCTACCCGCTGCCTTCGCAGAGCATCGTCATCAGCTACCCGCCCTCGAGCTACGTGCCGCCCTCGTATTACGTGCCGCCGCGCAACACCTACCAGCCGCCCGCGCGCTACGCGCCGCCGCCGCCGAACTACCACACCGCCATTCCGGTGCAGTGGCAGTCGGCCCCGCCCGTCGGCTCGTACACCGGCAGTGGCTCGTACGTCCCTCCGCCCCCGAATAACTCCTACGGGAACAACCGGCCGCCCCCGCCGCCGAACAACGGCTACGGCAACGGCAGCTATGTGCCGCCTCCCCCGCCGTCGAACAACAACAACAACACCGGTGGGTACCGGCCGCCGCCGCCTCCTCCGTCGAACAACAACGGCTACGTGAACCCGCCCAACACCGGTGGCAACTACGTGCCGCCGCCGACGAACTACGGCTCCAACGGTGCGCCGCCCCCGCCGC
>JBBRUE010000648.1:0-4563 GCA_038248085.1 Myxococcales bacterium
CCCAGCGAGTAGATGTCGGAGCGGGCGTCGATGGTGGTCGCGCTCGCCTGCTCGGGGGCCATGTACTGCGGGGTGCCCACCACCGAGCCGATGGCGGTGAACGCGGCCGCCGCGCCCCCGTTGATCACCTTGGCGATGCCGAAATCGAGCACCTTGACGAAGTCGGGCTGCCCGGGCCGCTGCACCAACATGATGTTCTCGGGCTTGAGATCGCGGTGCACGATGTTGACCGCGTGCGCGGCGGCGAGCGCGCGCGCCACCTGCAGGCCGACGTGCACCACGCGCTGGAAGGGAAAGGGCCCCGCCTTGCGGTAGCTGATGAGGGTCTTCCCGTCGACGTACTCCATGACGAAGTAGAAGCGGCCGTCTGCCGTCTGCCCGAAGTCGGAGATGTCGATGATGTTCTGCTGGCCGATGCGGCTCGAGGCGATCGCCTCGCGCTTGAAGCGGCCGACGAAGTCCGGGTCGCGCGACAGCTCGGGGAGCATCACCTTCACCGCGAGCGCCTTGCCGAGCTCGACGTGGACCGCACGGTAGACCTCGCCCATGCCGCCCGTGGCGATGCGCTTGAGGATCTTGTAGCGGTGGTCGATCACCGTGTCGGGTTGCAGTTCCCCCGCCGGGGCCTGCGCCGGGAAGGCGTCGCCAGAGCGGGTGCGGGCGTGCGCGTTGACCCCGCTGTCCTGCACCAGCATCACCACGTCCCCCACGCGCAGCTTGTCACCCGGCGAGAGGCGCTCGTCGATGATCGGCGCCCCGTTCACCGCGACGGCGCCGCTCCCCATCAGGTCGCGCACCCACCATTGACCGCGGGTGTCCTTCACCACCTCGGCGTGGCGCCCCGCGACGAGCGCCGACTTGAAACACACCGGGCACTCGTCGTCCGACCCGATGACGAAGGCCTTCGAGGGAAACGCGACGACGCGGCCGCGCTCCGGTGCTTCGATGATGAACTCCAGCTCGGCCATGGGTGCCTAGAACGAAGCGAGGAGGAGCGAAGGCGCCGGCCCCTGGACGGAGGGCGGCGGCATCGGCGGAGGGGTGAACCCGGGCTGGTTGGTCTCGAGGCGCTGCAGCTCCTGCTCGAGTTCGCGGATCTCGCGCGAGCGCCTCTTCTTCGCTTGCAGCGTGGTGCCGAGGAGCACGCCTCCGGTCACCACCAGCGCGACGCCGATGGCCAGGCCGATGAGCGAGGGGATCAGCAGCACCGGCGAGCTCGACAGCGCGAGCACCAACAGCCCCAGGTAGCCGAAGAACACGCCGCCGATGACCAGGACGCCGCCTGACACCAGCAGGGCCACGGGGCCGCCGAGGCTGGGCGTCGACGACTTCAAGGCCTCCAGGCGCGTCCGAAGCACCTCAGGGTCGGCCGAGAGTACGGCCTGCGGCAGCCCCCCCTGGGCGAGCACCACGTCACCCACATCGAGCAGCGAGGCGTGCCGGGGCAGAGGCTCCGAGAGCAGGCCTCCGAGACACAGTCCGAGAGACACGCTCAGCGAGAGCACCATGCCCGAAGGCTACCCCGCCTCGGCCGGCCTTTCGCCGACCATCTTGCGTTCAACGCCCTTCGTGGTGGCTATGCCCTTCGTCTCCCCACGCGCCCGACCACGCGCTGCGCGAGGGGCTCAGGCCGGGCACCGGGAGCAACCCGAAGCTGCTCCTCGTGCGCGCGAACTTCGGGTCGCAGTCGTCGCAGCTCGGCGCGCCGGGGCTGAAGGGCACCGTTCCGACCATGACGCCCAGTCCCGCGGGCGACATCGCGGTGAGGGCCGGCACCTCCGAGAGCTGCACTGGACACACGAAGGCCGACGCGCCGGTGAGCAGCTCAGTGCCCTCGAGGAGCACCTGGCTCCCTCGCGTGGTGAAGGCGAGCGCCACTTCGCGAGGTCCCCATGGGGAGTCCCAGTTGGCGAGGGTGAGCGGGGTTCGCCCCAGCGTGCCGGTGAGGGTTGCCTGCCACCGCGGCAGCTGCGTGGCCGTCGAGAGCGTCGAGAGCGTCTGAGCCCCCGCCTGGGTGTTGACCGCGGTGGCGTCTCCGATCACCCCGAGGCCAAAAGGCGCGGGCAGCGTAGCGACCACGGCGCCGGTCTGCGTCGAGCGTACGTCCGCGCTGTGCTGTTGAAAGAGGAGCCCATCGCCGACCGCGAGCTCCCCGCCCGGCAGGCCGGTGGCGAAGGCGCGCCAGCGCAACTGCAACGACGGCGAGAAGCTGAAGATCGTGGTGCCGGTGAGGCTCATCGCCGGGTTGTCGACGTCGCTCGGGGTGAAGGCCAGGTAGACGTTCGAGTACGCGTCGACGGCCACGCCGTAGCTGTGCGGGTGATCGCAGGTCTGGAAGATCGGGTCGGCGAGGAAGCGGCTGCGCAGCGCCTGGCCCTGGCGATCGAGCACCACCAGGCCGAAGTGGCGGCACCGCGGATCGACTCCATCGACGATGGTGCGCGACTCGTAGAGCGCGAGCAGCTCGTTCTCGTTCATCACCGCGAGCCGGGCGGTGAAGAACTCCACCCCGTCACCGCCATCGCTGGCGAACTCGGGGATCAGCCCGGCCGCGCCGCTGAAGGTCCAGACGATCTGCCCGGTGCCCGGGTCGAGGGCGCTCACCGGGGCCGTCCGCAGCGCGGGGAGATCGCCGCACACCACCCAGCCGAGCCACACCATGCAACGCCGGGCGTTCTGGCCCAGGTTGACGGGCGTCGGTCCGTCGGCGCGCAGCCGGGGCGGGGTCACGAAGTAGCTCGAGACGGTGAGCCCGCCATCTCGGTCAGCGAAGAGATCGCTCCAGGCCTCGGGCGGTCCGGCGTCGGGCTGCGGCACGGCGAGGGTCCACGTCGGGGTCAGCGTCGTCTGCGGAGCCGCCACGCACACGTCGGTGACGCAGCGGCCGGTGGTGCCGCAGGGGCCGCCTGAGAGGCACTCGAAGCCGTCGGGCGGGTCGCGCACCACGCAGGCGCCCTCGATGCAGACCTCGGCCGAAACACACGTGCGCAGCTGGCCGCAGGGCACTCCGTCGGGCGCGTTGACCAACCCACAACCCGTTCCGGGACGACACTGCCCCACGCGGCACGGTCCGGCTCCGGGACAGGCGATCGGCCCGAAGTGTTGGCACCCGAGCGAGGGGCTGCAGGTGTCGGCGGTGCAGGGATCTCCGTCGTCGCACCCGCGGAGCCGACCCTCGCAGCGGCCCGCGTGACAGGTCGGCTCGAGCAGGCACACGTCGCTCACCTGGCAGCCCGTGCCCTCGTCGAGCAGCGTCTCGATACAACGGCCCAGCGCGAGGTCCCAGGCCGCGCTGGTGCACGGGCCGCTCGGCCTGCACTCGGGCACCCGCACACCTTCACAGGCCAGCGGCACGTCGATCGGCTCGAAGCCGGCCAGCGCGATCCGCAGCGTGCCGTCGAAGAGGCCGAGGTGATCGGGGGCGCAGACGATGGTGGTCACCGTCGAACCGACGCTGGCCCGTCGCGGCAGCCCGTCATCACTGGCGAAGCCGGGGCCGGTGAGCGTCCACGTGCCGTCGAGGGGCGCGCGCCCGGAGTTGACCAACGCCACCGTGCGCACCTCGGCCTGGCCGATGACGATGCGCCCGAAGTCGACCTGGAGCGGCTCGACGCGAACGAACGCCGGGACGGGTTCGAGGGTGGGGTTGCGGCAGGTGCAGCCCGCGAGCAGCAACGCGAGGGCGAGGCCCCCGCAGGGGCTCACGCGGCCGACGGCGCCAGCACCGGGGCGAGGTCGTCGAGCTCGAGCTCATGCGAGACGACGTCGCGCATCCGCGCCGGCACCACCTCGTAGTTCGACGGATCCGACAGGACCTTCGCCACCAGCTTCTGGTTGAGCGCGTGACCGGTCTTGTACACCGTGAGCGCGCCGATCACCGGGCGGCCGAGCAGCGCGACGTCACCGAGCGCGTCGAGGAGCTTGTGCCGCACGAACTCATCGGGGAACCGCAGTCCCTCGGGGTTCAAGATCGAGAAGTCGTCGACCACCACTGCGTTCTCGAGCGAACCGCCGCGGGCCAGGCCCATCGCGCGGAGCTTGTCGACGTCACGCAGGAAGCCGAACGTGCGGGCGCGCGCCACTTCGCGGATGAACGAGCGATCGCTGAACTCGAGCGTGAACTGCTGGTCGCTGATCAGCGGGTGCTTGAAGTCGATGGTGCAGTCGATGCGGAAGCGCTTGGCCGGGCTGAACGTGGCGAACTTGTCGCCGTCGGTGACCGTGACCGTCTTCTTGATGACGAGGAAGCGCTTGGGCTCGCCCTGGAGGCGGATGCCGGCTTCCGACATGCGCAGGGCGAAGGGGGCCGCGCTGCCGTCCATGATCGGGATCTCGGGACCGTCGACCTCGATGCGGAGGTTGTCGATGCCCAGCCCAGAGAGGGCCGCCAGGAGGTGCTCCACGGTCGAGACCTTCGCCGCGCCGAAGCCCAGCGTGGTCGCCAGCGCCGTGTCACTGACGAGCTCTGACCTGACCGGAATGCTGGGCCGGTTGGGCAGGTCAGTCCGGACGAAGACGAGGCCGTGATTCACCGGCGCGGGCTCCAGGCGAAGCGTCACCTTA
>JBBRUE010000649.1:0-4546 GCA_038248085.1 Myxococcales bacterium
CGGATGATGGCCGTAGGCATGGCGGAACGTTCGAAACAGCGAACTGAAGTCGCCGATAAAATCATGGTCAATGATGAGTCTGTTTTGAGAGATTCCATCGACATTGAGGACAAAGCGATAGGGCCGACCCTGCAGGTTGATCGAGTTTCGATGTATGAATCCCTTCTTGATGAAGGCCGCGTCGTCCAGAAAGCAGAATTCGTCAACCGCGCTCAACAGCTGAAAGTAGCCTAGCCCGGAAAATTCATGGGCGCGCCGTTTCGCGGTCCGCTATCGCGCGGAGCTTCGCGTGAGCCCGCTACGGCCGCGAGGTGGTCGAACACCGAAAATTTCGACGAAGAATCTCGAATTTGCGACACACGTCTCGCGCTCGCCCTTGGCGTGATGAGCGAGCGGCGCTGGAGGACGGCTCAGTGAGCGAGCACGAGTGCGAGCCGTTGCCACGCATCGCGGCCAGGGAACGACGAGCTCATGCGGACCCAAACCTTCCGCGCGGACTCATGGACGAGCGCTGCAACACGAAGGACGCGCAAGCGCAGCGTCTCGATGCGAGCGACACGCAGTTCGCCGGTGGCGACGCGGCGGAGTTCGTGAAGGAGCTGATAGGCGACGGTGTAGAGGAGCATGCGCAGCGAGTTGCCGACGAAGCGATGGCACGAGAGCCGGTCGCCCTTGGTGCCGAGCTTGAAGTCCTTGATGTAGTTCTCGCTCTGGCCGCGCATGCAGTACTCGGCGTAGGCGTTCGCAGGCGTCATCGTCGAGTTGGTGACGAGGAAGCGCAGGTCTGGCCCGACCGGTGTGTGCTGGGCCTTCGCGATGATGCGACGAGGGACGCCCCAGGATTTCGCTTCGTGGGTGAATTCTCCGAAGACGCGCACGGTGGCCGTCGGCTCGCCGAGCGCGTGAAGCCGCACAGCTTCAGCCTCGAGCGCGGTCGCCTTCTTTTGGAGCACTTGGTGCGTGCCGCAATTGACGAGGTACTCGACCCTCTCGGTCTCGCAGAGCTCGTAAAGCGCCGGCGTGGCGAAGCCGTTGTCGGCGCGCAGCCGCAGCTTGAGGCTTGGCCACTCAGCACGCAGGCGCGTGATGATGCGTCCGAGGAAAGTGACGGCGCTCGCACGGAGGTCCAGCTTCGGCGACGAGACGGCGGAGAAAATCAGGTCCCCCTCGCCGGTGTGCACGAGGAACTGCATGAGTATGTGCCCGCCGTAGTGCGTGTGGAAGGAGGCGAATTCCTGCTGGCCGTGCGTCGGGTCGTCCGTCGAGTCCATGTCCAGCGTGAGCGAGGTGGGCTTGGTGCCCTCTCGTCGGTGGCGAGCGATGAAATGCTCGAGCAGAACGTCGCGGCCAGGAACGAGCGCCTCGAGGCTCAGCGAGTTTTCGAAACGCGACAGCGTCGGTTGGCTCGGCAGCGGTGCGTCGCCCTCGAGCCTGTCGTTGACGGCCATGAAGAGCGGCTCGGTCCGCAGAGTCTCGAAGTCGTTGCAGTCCTCGTAGCCCTGCGCGATGGCGAACACTCGGCTACGTACGAGGTCGAGAATCGAGTGCACGACGGGCCCGGAACGCGTCTCGGGAATCGCTGCGGCAAGGCGCTTCGTCAGACCGAGGCGGTCATCGAGAGCACGAAGCAGCAAGAGCCCGGCGTCGGAAGTGATGCTCTGCGCGTCGAAGGTCGCGCGGGCAGACTTCCTGAGCTTGAAGTCGATGGGCTTGATACGTTTTCGCATGCGTGGGGTTTCTCGGCTGGAGGGGATTGCTTGGTCGCATCCACAACAACCGCGGGGCCCCCCGCATTTCTCAACTTCGCCGACTACACTCTGTCGCTGCCGTACGAGCGCCGTGAATCTTCCGGGCTAGGGACAAATGTCGGTCACTCAGGCCCAGGAGCGCGCTGAACTGGGAACTGCCTGCGCTGAGGGAGGCGGTCGCGGCAAGTGCGCAGCCCGTGCCCCGACCGAGCGAGCCTCGCGATAGGCGCGACCAACCGGCGGCGCGAGTCACCCCGCGCCTGTCACCGAGCGTCCTGGTGACGAAATGCGCGTGGCGAGGGGCCTGTGCGAGGCGAGCACCGGCGTGCGCCCCTTCGCCCGCCGCGCACCGCCTGTGCCGCAGTTCCTGGTCACATCTGCGCGAACAGCGCCTCTACCCGGAGCGCGTCAGCGGAGTTTGCGCAGCACCGCGGTCTGGAGGGGCCGGGGCATCGCCCGCGCGGTCGCGATCGCCGTCGCGAGCGGCCACGGGAAGGTGAAGACCTTCTTCTTGCGCAGCATCGCCAGGCCCATGCGATTCACCGCGTCTTCAGTCTCGAGGATGAAGGGCATCGCCTCCGGCTTGTTCTTCGCCGTCATCTCGCTCTTCACGAACCCGGGGTGAATCGAGGTGACCACCAGCCCGTACTTCTCGACGTCGAGGCGCAGGCTGTCGAGGAACATCGAGACGTACGCCTTGCTCGCGCAATACGTCGAACTCTGCGGCAGCGGCAGCAGCGCCGCGAGCGAGCTGATGCCCACCAGCTGTCCGTGCCCGCGCGAGATCATCCCCTGCAGCGCCCCACACAACGTCGCCGTCGCACCCGAGACGTTGACGTCGATCATCCGCGAGACGGCCTCCCACTTGAGCGTCTTGGGCCGGGTGTCGTCGCCGACGCCCGCATTGGCGATCACCAGGTCGAGCCCGCCGCAGTCGGCGTCGAGCTTCTGCACCGCAGCGAAGGTCGCGTCGCCGTCGCTCACGTCGAGCTTGAGCGGAAGGATGTTGTCGCCGACCTCGTCGCGGAGTCGCTCCAGCTCGTCGATGCGGCGCGCGGCCGCGTAGACCTTCACGTCGCGCTTCGCCAACCACACGGCCAGCCCGCGACCGATGCCGCTCGAGGCGCCCGTCAGCAGCGCGGTCTTCCAGGGCGGAGCGCTCACGGCCGGGGGATCTCTCCGCACGAGACATAGACCCCGAAGTCACGCGCGTCGTGCGCGTTGATCACCCACTCCCCGACCTTGAACGAGTCGAACTTCGGTGGGTCGGCGTCGAGGGGGTCGGTGGTCCGGGGGACCTCGGTGGTGCTCCCGAAGCGGCCGGGCTTGCCGTCGAGCTCCGCCAGATCGTCCAGGTGCACGCGGATCTTCCCAAGCTCCCCACAATTGCCTTCGTGGATGTGCGCGAACTGCGTCCCGGTGAAGTCGGGGCTGCTCGTCTCGACGGTGACGGTGTACCGGTTGCCGCCGCGATCGGTGATGACCGCGAAGCCCGTCTGCCCACTGTTGTTGTCCGAGTTCATCGTGACGCGCAGCTCGCGGGGGCCACACGAGGCGCTCGTCACAAGAAGAAGGGCGAGCAGCGAAGTTCGCATGCCCGCCCCTTAACCCATCGCCGAAGCGTGATCGATGCTCAGCGGCCGCTGGGGTTCATCGCGAACTTTTCGCACATCTGGCGGAACTGGTCGGACAGCGTGCGGCCCATCATCTGGAAGCCGATCGCCTTCTCGAGCGTCTTGCGCTGGCCGTCGTCGAGGTCACCCATGATCTCGCCGTACGCATCCATGATCTTCTCGAGGTCCTTCTGGCTGGGGATCGGCTTGTCCAGCATCGCCTTGAGGGTGTCAGCCGAGCTGCCGCCGATGTCCTCGCAGACCTTCTTGCCGGCATCGAGCGTGGCGCGGATGCCGCCGCCGCTGCTGCCCGTCGCCGCCTGGAACGAGCTGGCAGTGCTGGACCCGGTCGCCGCCGACGCGCTCTTCGCGGTCGCGGGTGCCGCGGCAGACGACGTGCTGCTGGTGCTGGCGATGCGGGGCGGGGCAGAGCGGATGGTGGTCATTTGGAGGGGTTTTCGGAAAGAGAGAGGAAGTGTTGCAGCGATCAGCAGCATGCCAGTGATTTCAGGAGCTTGTCTACGGGTGGGCGAGGGCCGTGCCGCGGAGGGCCGCGCGGGTCGCCTCGATCGCCCTTTGGGCCGCGGGCCCGCTGCCGACCGGGAAATCGTCGCGCCGCTGGCCGGCGAGCACCTCGACGCAGGCGTGCACCGACTGGGCGAGCCCGTCGAGGTCGTAGCCACCCTCGAGCAGCAGCACGAGCTTCCCGCCGCACACCTCTTCGGCGAGCGACTTCACCGCGCTGCACATCGCCGCGAAGCCCCGCTCGGTGACGTTCATGCCCCCGAGGGGATCGGCGCGGTGGGGGTCGAACCCGGCCGACACCAGGACGAGCTCCGGCCGGTACCGCTGCGCGATGGGGAGGAAGACGTCGTGGAACACCGCGCCGTACTCCGCGTCGCCCTGGCCGCCGGGGAGCGCGACGTTCACCGTGAAGCCCGCGCCCTCGCCGGTGCCGATCTCCTCGGGCGCGCCGCTCCCCGGGTAGAACGGGAACTGGTGGCTCGAGCAGAACAGCACGTCGCGGCGCCCGAAGAACGCGGCCTGCGTGCCGTTGCCGTGGTGCACGTCCCAGTCGAGCACCAGCACGCGCCGGGCTCCGTTCGCCAGCGCGGCCTCGGCGGCGACGGCGATGTTGTTGAAGAGGCAGAAGCCCATCGCGTGGTCCGCCTCGGCGTGGTGCCC
>JBBRUE010000650.1:0-4530 GCA_038248085.1 Myxococcales bacterium
CGCTGCGTGCAGGTCGGCGCCGGCGTGCTGGGCGAGACCCTCGAGCGCCGCCTCAATGCGCGCGGGTGGACGCTCGGCCACTTCCCCTCCTCGATCGCCACCTCGACCGTCGGCGGTTGGCTGGCGGCCCGCAGCGCCGGCCAGTTCTCGAGCAAGTACGGGAAGATCGAAGACATGGTGCTCTCGGCGCGCGTGGTGCTCGGCACCGGCGAGCGCCTCGACACCCCCGAGCGTCCCTTCAGCGGCCCCGATCTCATGCCCCTGCTCGTCGGCTCTGAGGGCACGCTGTGCGCCTTCACCAGCGCGAAGCTGCGCGTCTTTCCGTTCCCGAAGGGGCGCGTGTTCCACGGCTTCGAGTTCGGGTCGATCGAGCAGGGCCTCGACGCGATCCGGCTGATCTTCCGCGAGGGGCTGCGGCCCGCGGTGGTGCGCCTCTACGATCCCTTCGACACCGCCTTCGTCGGGAAGGGCGGGGTGCCGAAGCCGGCCACGCCTCCGTCGCTGCGCGGCACGCTCCAGACCGCGATCCTCCCCGCGCTGATGCGCCAGGTGACGAAGCGCACCCTGGGGCGGCCGGGGGTGATGAACCAGCTCCACCGCGCGTTCTCGCGCAGCCGCCTGATCCTCATGTTCGAGGGCGAGCCCACCCGCGCGGAGGCGGAAGATCGTTCGGCGACGGGCATCTGCCGGCAGCTCGGTGGGGACGATCTCGGCGAGGCGCCCGGGCGCGCCTGGTTCAAGAAGCGGTACGAGGTCTCGTCCCGCATGTCGCGGCTCATCGAGTCGGGCACCTTCGCCGACACCATGGAGATCGCCGCCCCCTGGGAGCAGGTGCTCGAGGTCTACGCGCGCGTCCACGCCGCGGCGTCGAAGTTCGCCTTCGTGCTGTGCCACTTCAGCCACGCCTACGCGGACGGGTGCTCGCTCTACTTCTCGTTCGTCGGTTCGGCCGACTCGGAGGCCGAGATGGAGCTGCGCTACCACCAGCTCTGGCGCACCGCCCTCGCTGCTGCGGTGAGCGCCGGAGGCAACGTGAGCCACCACCACGGCGTCGGCCTCCTCAAGGCGGGCGCGCTGCAAGACTCGCTGGGCGAGGGCCGTCACGCCCTCCGTGCAGTGAAGGGCGTCTTCGACCCCGATGGGGTGATGAACCCCGGGAAGCTCGGCTTGTGAGCGCCCCCAAGCCGCCGTCCCTCGGATCCTGGGCGCGCCGCATCGATGGCGCCCTCGTCGCCGAGCCACACGACGAGCGCGAGTTGATCGAGGTGGTGCACGTGCTGGCCGATCGCGGCGTCGCGCTCCACCGCGACATCGCCCTCTCGCGCGCCCGGCTGACGCACCTCGGGCCACTCCACGCAAAGTCGATGACCCTCTCGGTGGGCGCAGGCGTCGTGCTCCGGGACCTCGACCAGCACCTCGAGCCGCACCGCCTCACCGTGGGCCCGCTCTCCCCCGCGGCGATGTCGCTGCGGGTGGGCGAGTTCCTCGAGGGGCCGTACGCCGGGCTCCGCTCGATCCCCGGCGGGCGACTCGAGCCGCTGTGCACCGCGCTGACCGCCGTGCTCTCCGATGGCCGCAGGCTCCAGACGTCTCACGCGCCCCGCAGCGCCGCGGGCCCGGATCTCAGCGCCCTGGTGCTCGGCGCCCACGGCCGCATGGGCCTGGTGACCGAGGCGACCGTGCGCTGCGTGCCCCTCTCGAAGCGCGACGTGCGCGTGGCCTGGAGCTTCCCCTCTGCCCAGGCCTTCGTCACCGCGCTGCAGCGCTCGATCGCCGAGGGCTTCTGGCCATGGCGGGTGCACGCCGACGTGCGCTCGGGCCGGGTGCGCGCCGAGGTGCGCTGGGCGGCGAGCGTGGGCAGCGTGGAGCGCGATCGTGAGCTGCTCTCCCGCTGTGTGGAAGACGTCGGCGGCCGCGGGGCAGGGGACGGCGAGCGCGAGGGGCCGATCTCCATCGAGCACGAGGCCACGTGGGACGCGGTGCGCGCGGCCCTCGATCTCGGCAAGCCCCTGCAACTCTTCCGGCTCTCGCTGACCACCGTCGTGGCCCGCGGTGACGTCGAGGGGCTCCCCCTGCACGAGCCCACGTCGTGGACCTCGCTGGCCGGGCGGCTCCTCGCCCTCGATGGGCGCAAGACCTTCGGAGGTTCGCCATGAGCGCGATGGATCGTCACGAGCAGGCCTACACCTACTGCGCGTTCTGCCCGAAGGTGTGCCGCTTCGCCTGCCCGGTGTCCGAGGCCACGCAGTCGGAGTCGCTCTCGACGTGGGGCAAGATGACCGCCGCGCACCTCGTGCAGGCCGAGCAGCGCCCGCTCGACGAGAGCACCGCGAAGGCGCTCCACGCGTGCTCCGGCTGCGGCCGCTGCACCAGCTTCTGCAAGCACGAGAACACCGTCGGTGACGCCCTCTTCGCCGCCCGCGAGGCCACGGTGAAGGCTGGCCTCCAGCCGAAGGGCGCCGCGTCCACGCTCGCTACGTTCACCCAGGCGCAGAACCCCTTCGGCCACGAGCTCGCGGCCCTCGTCACCTCGTGGCGCAGCGACACCCCGGTGCGCTACCCCCTCTTCCCCGGCTGCAGCTCGTTGATGAAGCGGCCCCAGTTGATCGAAGACACCATCGCGGTGTCGAAGGCCTTCGGGGCGCCGATGGGCGTCACCCGCGTCGCCTCCCGGTGCTGTGGCTACCCGCTCTACGCCGCCGGGGCCCATGACGCCTTCCGCGAGCACGCGCGGGCCAACGCCGAGGCGCTCGAGTCGGTGCCCGAGCTCACCGTGCTCGACCCCGGCTGCGCCTTCACCTTCAAGGTGGTCTACCCGCAGTTCGGCGTGCCGCTGAAGACGCGCATCCGCACGGTGGTGGAGGTGCTCGAAGAGAACCTCGAGCACGCGCCGCACAAGCCGCCGCTCCCCGAGACCGTCGGCTACCACGACAGCTGCCACCTCGGCCGCGGCCTGGGCCAGTACGATCAGCCCCGCGCCCTGCTCTCGCGCGCGGTGACGAAGGTGCAGGAGGCCGCGTCGATTCGCCGCGAGGGCGGCTGCTCCGGGGGCGGCGGGCTGTTGCCGCGCACCATGCCCGAGGTGGCGGTGGAGGTGGCGCGCCGCCAGGCCCTCGAGGTCGCGCCGCAGCCCGACGTGAGCGTGGTGACCGCCTGCCCGACGTCGACGCGGATGTTCGAGCGGTCCGGGAAGAAGTCGTACGACTTGATGGCGGTGCTGCGCCGCTGGGTGGAGTCCTGAAATGAAGACCTTCTTCGTCGTCAACCCCAAGAGCGCCAACGGCGCCACCGGCAAGCGCTGGGGCGAGCTGGCCGCCTCCATCGCGCGCACGCTCTCCGACTTCGGCGTGGAGTTCACCAAGGGCGAGATGGACGCGATGCACATCGCGCGCGCGGCCATCAAGAGCGGCTACGAGTGCATCGTCGCGGTCGGAGGCGACGGGACGATCAACGAGGTCGTCAACGGCTTCTTCGAAGACGGCAAGGCCCTCAACCCCAACGCGGCGCTCGGGGTGCTCCCCCGCGGCACCGGCGGCGACTTCCGCAAGACCTTCGACTGGGACCTCGACTCCGACGCCGCCGTGCGCCGGCTGCGCACCCCCGACACCCGGCCCTTCGACGTCGGCTGCCTCGACTACCGCGCCCACGACGGCAGCACCCAGCGCCGCTACTTCGCCAACATCTGCAGCTTCGGCGTCTCGGGCCTCGTCGACCAGGAGGTCAACCGCACCTCGAAGGTCTTCGGCGGCACCGTGTCGTTCATGGTCGGCTCGCTCAAGGCCCTCGCCCAGTACAAGGACCAGCGGGTGCGCGTCTCGTTCGATGACCGGCCCGCCGAGGAGATGGCCGTCACCACCCTCTCGGTCGCGAACGGGAAGTACTTCGGCGGCGGCATGAAGGTCGCGCCCGAGGCCGACGTCAGCGACGGCCTCTTCGACATCACCGTGTGGACTGGCTACGGCGTCACCGACTTCGTGGTGCGCAGCAAGAGCCTGTACTCCGGCGCCCACGTGCACTCGAAGGGCACCCGCACCCTGCGCGCGAAGAAGATCGTCGCCGAGAGCAGCGAGCGGGTGCTGATCGACTGCGACGGGGAGCAGCCCGGCATGCTCCCGTGCACGATGACCATTCTCCCCTCGGCGATCCGCCTCAAGGTCTGACGTGGCCCTCGGACGATTCCCGGTGAAGCTGGAACACCGCGTCGAGTGGGGCGAGATGGACGCGTTCGGCCACGTGAACAACGCCAACTACCTGCGGTGGTTCGAGTCGGCGCGCATCGCCTACTTCGAGAAGATCGCGGTGAGCATCGGCGCGCAGGACCCCAGCAGCTGGGTGCCGATTCTCGCGCGGGCCACCGTCGATTTCCGCAAGCCGGTGACCTACCCCGACGTGGTGACGCTCGAGGCGACGGTCACGAAGTTCGGCACCACCAGCTTCACCATGGCCTACCGGGCGACCAGCCAGTCGCTGGGGTTGGCGGCGGAAGGCGAGGCGATCGTGGTGCTGCTCGAGCTGGCGACCGGCCAGAAG
>JBBRUE010000651.1:0-4526 GCA_038248085.1 Myxococcales bacterium
CATCGCCGGGCTCGCCGCGCTCATCTCGGGACCCGGCCAACAGACCTCGGCCCCGGTCGCGCACATACCGAAGCAGACGTGGGCCTCGACGGCGCCCTGCTCGTTGATGCAGCAGCGCATGTGGTTCCTCGAGCAGATGCAGCCGGGCACCGCGGTCAACAACCTGCCCGCGGCCTTCCGCTTCAAGGGAAAGATCGACCACCCGGCGTTGAAGAAGAGCCTCGAGGCGATCATCGCCCGGCAACCCTCGATGCGGACGTACTTCGAGTTCGAGGACGGCGCGCCGGTGCAGCGGGTGATGCCGTCCTTCGAGCTGTCGCTCGCGCCGGTCGACCTGTCGGCGATGCCGGTCAACCAGCGCGACGTCGAGCTGATGGGCCAGCTCAAGGCCGCGGCCAACGAGGCGATCGACCTCACGCAGGGCCCGCTGTTCCGCGCGAAGTACTTCATCCTCTCGAACACCGAGAGCGTGCTCTTCTTCATGCCCCACCACGCCATCTGGGACGGGTGGAGCTTCGACATCTTCCTCGACGAGTTCTCGAAGCACTACGCGGCCTTCACCGCGGGGACCTCGCCGGCGCTACCGGTGCTGCCGATCACCTACCAGGACTTCGCGGCCTGGCACCGCGACTGGCTCCAGGGCGAGGAGCTCGAGCGGCAGTCGGTGTACTGGCGCCAGCAACTCGGCGGCGAGCTGCAGGATCTCGAGTTCCCCACTGATCGACCGCGCGGCGCCACCTTCAGCTACCGGGGCGCCACCGAGGCCTTCAACCTCACGAAGGAGGAGATCACCGCCCTCACCGCCGTCGCCCGCCAGTCCCACGCCACGCTGTACATGGTGCTGCTCGCGGCGTTCAAGACGCTGCTCTACCGCTACACCGGCCAGGAAGACCTGCTCGTCGGCACGCCGATCCGCGGGCGGAGCCAGCCGGAGGTCGAGAACCTCATCGGCTTCTTCGTCAACGCGCTGGTGTTGCGCACCAGGCCCACCGCCCAGAAGAGCTTCCGCGACTTCCTCGGCGAGGTGCGCACCACGGTGCTCGACGCGTTCAGCCACCAGGACATGCCCTTCGAGCTGCTGCTCCGCGAGCTGAACGTGCGCCGCGACATGAGCCGCACGCCGATCTACCAGGCGTTCTTCACCTTCCAGGACGTGTCGAACCGCGGCGCGTCGCTCGGTGACGTGCCGTACGGACAGATCCACGTGCACGCGGCGGCCACCCAGACCGATCTCTCGTTCTGGGTGAAGGAGACCGGCCACGGCATGGTCGGCGGCATCGACTACGCGGTCGACCTGTTCGATCGCGGCACGATCGTCCGCATGCTCGATCACCTCCGCACGATTCTCCGCGCGGTGATCGCCGACCCTTCGCAGGAACTCGGCCGTCTGCCGCTGCTGACCCACGCCGAGGAAGAGACCTTCACCGCGTGGAACGACACCCGCATGGACTTCCCGCGCACCCTCGGGGTCCACGAGCTGATCGAGGCGCAGGTCCAGCGCACGCCCGACGCGGTGGCCCTGGTGAGCGGCAACGAGTCGCTCACCTACCGGGTGCTCAACACCCGCGCGAATCACCTCGCGGGGATGCTGCGGACCGAAGGGGTGAAGCCGGGCGCACTCGTCGGGCTGTGTCTCGAGCGCAGCACCGACATGGTCGTGGGGTTCCTCGCGATCTTGAAGGCCGGGGCGGCCTACGTACCCCTCGACCCGGGCTTCCCGCGCGAGCGCCTCGCCTTCATGGTGAGCGACTCGAAGATGTCAGCGCTCGTCACCACCACCGAGCTGGAGGGCGAGCTCGAGCTCACTGCGCCGCTGACGCTCCGCCTCGACACCGAGACGACGTGGCGCCACCAGCAGTCCGGCGACGACGTCATCCAGGAGCTGCCCCCCGACGCGCTCGCCTACGTCATCTACACCTCGGGCTCGACCGGGAAGCCCAAGGGCGTGCAGGTGCCGCACCGCGCGGTGGTGAACTTCCTCACCACGATGCAGGCGTCTCCGGGCATGAGCGCAGGCGACGTATTGCTCGCGGTGACGACGCTCAGCTTCGACATCGCGGTGCTCGAGCTGCAGCTCCCGTTGACGGTCGGAGGCACGGTGGTCCTCGCGGGTCGTGACGCGGTCGCCGACGGCGAGCAGCTCGCCCAGCTCATCGCGCGGCACGCGGTGACGGTGATGCAGGCCACGCCCTCGACGTGGCGGTTGCTCTTTGGCGCGGGGTTCAAGGGCCGGCCGGGGTTCCGGGCGCTGGTCGGGGGCGAGGCCGTGCCGCTCGACCTCGCCCAGCAGCTCACCCAGCACGCCCCGGGCGGGGTGTGGAACATGTACGGCCCCACCGAGACCACGGTGTGGAGCACCATCTACCGCTTCCCCTCCGAGGTGAAGCAGGTGCTGATCGGCAAGCCCATCGGCAACACCACGGTGTTCATCCTCGATGCCGGCGGGCAGCAGACGCCGGTCGGCGTGCCGGGGGAGCTGCTGATCGGCGGCGAGGGCGTGACCCGGGGCTACCTGTTCCGACCCGAGCTGACGGCCGAGCGCTTCATCGACTCGCCGCACGGCCGGCTGTACCGCACCGGCGACGTCGCGCGGTTCAGGCCCGACGGCGACCTCGAGTACCAGCGGCGCAACGACCACCAGGTCAAGGTGCGCGGCTACCGCATCGAGCTGGGGGAGATCGAGTCGGCGCTCGCCGAACACCCGGCGATCAAGCAGGCAGTGGTGATCGTCCGTGAGGACAAGCCGGGCGACCAGCGCCTCGTCGGCTACCTCCTGTACCAGCGGGGCGAAGAGGCGACGGAGAGTGAGCTGCGCAAGCACCTGCGGGTGCGCCTGCCCGACTACATGATCCCCCAGCACTTCGTTTCGCTCGAGCTGTTGCCGCTGACCCCGAACGGGAAGATCGATCGGCGCGCCCTGCCCCTCCCGACCGCGGTCGTGCGGGAGGGCGAGGACTACGTCGCGCCGCGCACCGACGCCGAGAAGCTCGTCGCGGACATCTGGAAGACCGCGCTCAAGCTCGGCCAGGTCGGCGTGCACGAGAACTTCTTCAACCTCGGAGGCCACTCCTTGCTCTCGCTGTCGGTGATCTCCCAGCTCGAGGCGAAGACCGGGGTGCGGTTGAGCCCCCGCGTGCTGCTGCTCAACACGCTCGAGCAGGTCGCGGCGGCGTTGCCCCAGAAGAAGGAGGAGCCGGTGCGCCCCTCGCGGCCGCCCCCTCCGGCACCGAAGCCCGAAGAGAAGGGCCTCGTGTCGTCGCTCGTCGGCGGCGTGCTGTCACGCCTGAAGAAGGGCCTCGAGAAATGAGCGGCCGATGAACCCCAGCTTCTTCGGTCCACCGAATGAGCAACTGCTCGGCATCCACCACCCGCCCCGCGGCGGGTCCCGCGGGGTCGGGGTGCTGTTGTGCCCGCCAGCGCCCATGGAGACCGCGAGAACCCACTGGGCGTTCCGCAAGCTCGCGGAGCAGCTCACGAAAGCCGGCTACGACGTGCTGCGCTTCGACTACCGCGGCACCGGCGACTCGAACGGCGAGCTCGCCGACACCACCCCCCTCCTGTGGGTCGAGGACATCAAGCGTGCCGCCCGCGAGCTGAAGGACGTCTCCGGGGTGCGGAAGATCTCCGCGGTCGGCTTCCGCCTGGGCGCGCTGCTGCTGTGCCAGGCCGCCAGCGAGGGCCTGGCGCTCGACGCCCTCGTCCTCTGGGAGCCCGTGGTCAGCGTCGCGAACTGGATGGAGCAGCTCCGGCTGATCGAACGCCAGCTCAGCCGCGAGTTCTCGTACCCGCCGCCTGAAACCGCCTCGGTGCTCCTCGGCTTCGTGCTCGACGACGCGCTTCGCAAGCAGTGGGAGGCGCTCGACCTCACCGCCGTCCCCCGCTGGCCGTCGAGGACCTCGGTGGTCGCCGCCGCCGAGTCACCCCACTTCGAACGGCTCAAGCGCCACTGGGCGAAGACGGACCAGGCCGCCAGTTGGCACCTCGTCACCTCGGCTTCGGTTGGGGCGAACACGACCGGGGCGTTGCTCGGCAACGAGGCGCTCGATCAGATCGTCCAGCTCGTCGGGGGCGACCGCCGATGAAGGAGCGCGTCTTCACCTTCGGCACCGGCGACATCCTGATGGGGGTGCTGACCGAACCCGATCCCGAACGCGCGCGCCCGGGAGCGCCGGCGGTGGTGGTGTCGAACGTCGGGCTCAACCCGCGCATCGGCCCGCAGCGGGTGTGGGTCGAGCTGGCGCGCGCCCTGGCCAGGCTCGGCTTCGTCACCTTCCGCTTCGATCTCAACGGCCTGGGCGACAGCCTGCCCCGCCGCGACGCGCGCAACGATCTCGAGCGCGCCGCCGTCGATCTCGGCGAGGCCCTCGACTTCCTCGAGAAGAAGCGAGGGTTTTCCCGCTTCGTGACGATCGGCATGTGCTCGGGCGTCGACGCCGCGCCTTTTTATTTCGTTATTGATTTTAGCAAATGGTCTTAACCATAGTTTCGGGCAAGTTGAAAAAATAAGCTACAGGAATTGGGAAAAC
>JBBRUE010000652.1:0-4525 GCA_038248085.1 Myxococcales bacterium
CGCGGTGGACTTCGTGGCCCTCGAGCCGGGTATTCCCGTCGCGTTCTGGCGCAGCGTCGGCCACTCGCACACCGCCTTCGCCACCGAGTGCTTCATCGACGAGCTGGCCCACGCGGCGAAGCAGGACCCGTACGAGTTCCGCCGGGGGCTGTTGATGCGGCAGCACCGCCACCGCTGGGTGCTCGAGCTGGCCGCGGAGAAGCTGGGCTGGAGCACGCCTGTGCCCGCGGGCGTGGGCCGTGGCATCGCGGTGCACCAGAGCTTCGAGAGCTACGCCGCGGCGGCGGTGGAGGTGCGCGTCGTCGCCGGCGCCATCGTGGTGGACCGGGTGGTGATGGCCATCGACTGCGGCCGGGTGGTCAACCCCGACATCGTCAAGTCGCAGCTCGAGTCGGCGGCCATCTTCGGGCTCAGCGCGGCGCTCAAGCAGCGCATCACCTTCGAGAAGGGGCGGGTGCAGCAGTCGAACTTCAACGACTACGCGCCGCTGCGGTTGAGCGAGTCGCCCCGCATCGAGACGTACCTGCGCGAGAACGAGGCGGCGCCCACCGGCGTGGGGGAGCCCGGGGTGCCTGTCATCGCCCCGGCGGTAGCCAACGCGGTGTTCGCCCTCACCGGTCAGCGCCTGCGCTCGCTGCCGCTGACGCTGACGCTGGAAGCGGGCTGAAGGTGGCGGGGACCCGGTGCGTGCTATGAGGCGCGTCCATGAAAAACGCCTTCCCGCTCGCCATTCTCTCCGCCGCGCTGACGCTCACCGTCGCGTGCGGCACCCCTTCCCCGCAGTGCAAGACCAACGCTGACTGCATCGTCGCCGGCCAGGTGTGCACCAGCGGCAAGTGCGTCGCTGACACCTCGACGCTGGGCGGTGGTGGCGGCACGACGGGAGGCGGCACCGGCGGCGGCACCACGGGCGGTGGCACCGGCACCGGCGGCGGCTCCACGGGCGGCGGCACGGGGGGCGGCTCGGTAGGGCCCAACGGCTGCTCGAATGCCGTCGAGCTCACCAGCGGCATGCTGGTGACCGACACCACAGCCGACGCGGGCAACGGCTTCGCGTTCGTCGACGGCGCAGGGTGCCAGGGGGCGGCCACCCTCGACGACGCGGTGGCGGGCGACAAGGTGTACCGGGTGCGCGTGGCGGCCGGGTCGCGCCTGCATGCGACCCTCGACACGGGGTCGACCGACTCGGTCTTCAACCTCGTGGTGGGCGCCGCCTCGTGCGGCATGGACGAGCCCGACGCGGGCACCGTCGGCCTGGCCTGCGCCGCGGGCCGCGATGACCCCGACGACGGGTCGCTCGACTACGTGAACACCACCACCGCGGCGCAGGACGTCTTCCTGCTCGTCGACGGCTACGGCCTTGGTGACGAAGGGACCTTCACCGTCGGCGCCACGGTCACGCCGCTGGTGGCCGGAGACCTCTGCGACAACGCGGTGACCCTGACCGCCCCCAGACGCTGGCGACCGAGACCCTGGTCGGCTTCGGCGGCGACTACCTCTCAGGCACTGGCTGCGCGACTGGTTCGACGGGGCCTGATCGTGCGTACGTCGTCTCGGTGCCGGACGGCCAGCGGCTGACCGCGACGGTGACCGCCTCCGCGGGCTCGCTGCCCGATGGCGGAGCGGGCTTCAAGCCCACGCTGAACTTCGTGGTGGGCGCGTGCGCGTCGAGCCTCAACTGCGTGGCGGGTACCTCGGCGGCCTCCGGTGCGGGGGAGACCACCACCACCTGGGACAACTTCACGGGCGCCGCGCAGTCGGTGCTGCTCATCGTCGACACCACGACGTCCGTTCCCGCGGGCAGCTTCTCGCTGAGCGTCGCCACCGCGACCGTGACGCGCCCGCCGGGGGACGTCTGCGCCAACGTCGGGCCCGCCATCACCACTGACACCAGCCGCATGGGCGAGACCCTCGTGGGCTACGGCAACGAGTGGTCGGGCGCGACCCTCGACACCAACTGCACGTTCCTCGGTGGGCCGGATCGCGTCTATGCCGTCACCGTGCAGCCTGGCATGCGGCTCACGGCGCTCGCTTCGAGCACGACCGCCAACCTCGCCATCAGCATCGTCGACGGCCCCGCGGCGGCCTGCCTGGCCAGCCCGGTCGTCTGCGCGGTGTCCACCGACGCCAACGGCACCGGCGTCGCGGAGACGGTGAAGTTCGACAACACCACCGCCGCGGCGACGACGGTGTTCGTCATCATCGACCGCACGAGTGGAACGCTCGCCACCGACACCTTCGACCTCGGCATCTCGATGACTACTGCGCCGGCCACGCTGCCCGGCGGCGAGACCTGCGCCGCACCGGCGATGGTCGGCGCCAACACCACCGTCCTCTCGACCACCACGGGCCTGATGAACGACTTCGTCTTCGCTGACGTCGGCAGCTGCCAGGGCACGTCGACCACCTCGACCGCGCCAGACGCCGTGTTCCAGACGACGATTCCCCCCAACTCCCGGCTCACCGTCTCGGCGACCGCGGCGTGGGACCTGGTGCTCAACGTCATCGCCTCGCCGGCCGCCACCTGCGGCACGGGCATGGGCGCGGGCATCGTGTGCCTCGGCGGCGTCGACTCGAACAGCTCGGGCACCGAGAGCCTCGTCGTCAGCAACCCGTCCACGACAACGGGGTTGGTCGTCTACATCCTGGTCGACGGGTACTCGACCGGCGTCGGGGCCTTCGAGCTGACCACCAGCACGGCGGTCATTCCTCCCCCGGCGTACGCCAAGACGACCCCGGCCCAGGCCTGCGTGACCCTCGCCGGGAGCACCGACCTGCTCGGAGCCGCGACGACTCCGGTCATTGGCGACGACGTGGTGTCGGCGACCCTGGCCCTGCCGTTCGTGTTCTCGTTCTTCGCGACCCCTGTCACCCATTTCGCGGCGAGCTCGAATGGACTGGTGCAGTTCTTCACCTCAGCGGTGGGCAGCGGCTCGAGCGCCTACAACAACGCCGCGATTTCCACGACCGCCACCCCCAACGGGTTCGCCGCGCCGTTCTGGGACGACCTCGTCCCCTCGGCTTCCACCGCGCCCTCCACGGTGGTTCGCATGCAGACCACCGGCACCGCACCGAACCGGAAGCTCATCGTCGAGTGGTTCGACGCGAGCTTCAGCGGCAACGTCGAGCGCCTCCGGTTCCAGCTGCACGCCTACGAGACCACCAACGTCATCGAGTTCCACTACTGCAGCCTGGTGTCCAACACCGGCGGCAGCCTCACGCGACCGTTCGGGAGTGAGGCCACGGTGGGCGTCGAGAACGCGGCGGGGACCGAGGGCGTACAGCACTCGTTCAACACCGCGGCCTCGGTGAACACCACCACCGCGCTGCGCTTCACCCCGCAGTAGGCGATCGCCTGAACGAAGTGACAAGCGACGCGGCCTTCGCCTTCGGGGTGGGGGCCGCGTCGTCGTGTCCGGAGCGGTTCGCTCAGGGGTGCGAGAAGTCGCAGCTCTGCCCCGGGCGGCTGGCGCACGAGGCGGGCACGGTGATCTCCGGAGCGCCGGCCCACACCGAGCGAATGAAGGCGGAGATCTGCTCGCGGGCCGCGATGCCCGCTGGCGAGCCGCGCGCCGCGAAGCCGTGGATGGCGATGCCGGTCTCCGAGGGCGGCACGTGGAACTGGGTGATGGCGGTGCGGCTCGACGCGCCGCTGACCGGCCGCACGCCCTCGATGGGCTCGAGCACGGCCCCGACCTGCACCGCGCCACTGGAGCTGGCGACGAACTCCGAGCCGATGTTGGGCAGCACCGGGTCGCCGATGCTCTCCTGCTCGAGGAAGAACGAGTCGGTGCGGGTCGAGAGCGCTGCCCACGCCGCGCCGTCGACGGGGTCCCAGTTGTTCTGAGACATCGCGTTGCCCAGCGCGCGGTCGATCTCGCTGGGCGTGGCGGCCTTGAAGACCGTGTCGAGGGTGCTCCACAGCTCGGAGCGCGTGGCGAAGTGGGTCCAGGCCGCGCCGGGCACGTTGAGCACCGCGTAGTGGATCGCCGGGTCGGCCAGCGCGTGCACGTAGCCCATGGTGCCGCCCAGCGAGCCGCCCGCGTAGACCAGCGAGCTGACGTCGGGGTGGCGGCCCGCCGCGGGGTTGACCGTGCCCGCGAGCATCGGCTTCGCGAAGGTCTCTCCCAGCGTCCCGGGCAACGCCGCCTGCAGCGCCGCTGCGTCGCACAGCGACTGGAGCAGCCGCCCCGTCGAGCGGTCGGTGCCTGAGTAGACGCGCTGGAAGCTGATCAGCGTGCTGACGATGGAGGTGTCGGTCCACCCGCCCCACTCGAGGTTGAGCTTGGCGGCCCCCGCGGCGACGATCTCCTCGTCGAAGGAGTCGTCGAACACGTTGCCGCCCGTGCCGTGGCCGAAGACCACCACCGGGTAGCTCCCGGTGCCCGCGGGCAACACCGCGCGGAAGGGCGCCGCGTGCACGCCGACCTGGTGGGGCAACCCGTCGGCGCCGAGCGCGAGCCCTCCGTCGGGCTGGAAGAAGTCGGGCAGCCCCTGCACCTGGCCGCGCACGTCGAGCGCGGCC